>CALRVU010000138.1:0-7531 GCA_943371685.1 Bordetella parapertussis
CCTGACATTGGGTCTGGTGGCCTGGTGGCGCCGGGGATGAAGGCCCGCCGAGGCCCGCCCGCCACCGCCACCCAGCGGGTCTATCAGGGCATCTATCAGGCCATCGTCGAGCATCGGCTGGCCCCCGGCGCCCGGCTGCGCGAGGAGGAGCTGGCCGAGAGCTTTGGCGTGTCGCGCACGGTGGTGCGCCAGGCCCTGCAGCGCCTGGCGGCCGACTCGGTGGTCGAGCTGCGCCACAACATCGGCGCCCAGGTGCCGCACCCCGATCTGGCCCAGGCCGTGCATGTGTTCGACGCCCGCCGGGTGGTCGAGTGCGACATCGCGCGCCGGCTGGCCGGCAAGCTCAGCGCGGCGCAGCTGGCCGAGCTGCGTGCCCTGGTGCTGGCCGAGGCCCAGGCCCATGCGCGGGGTGATGCCGCAGCGGCCATCCAGCTCTCGGGCCGCTTCCATCAGGCGCTGGCGGCGCTGGCCGGCAATCCGGTGTTCGTGCGCTTGATCGACGAGCTGCTGCCCACCACCTCCTTGTTGATCGCGCTCTACCAGCGCGGCGACCGACCCGGCTGCGTCACCCACCGCCACGATGAAGTGATTGCCGCGCTGCTGGCGGGCACGCCGGCCCAGGCCGCCGCCGAGATGCGCCGTCACCTCAATGAGCTGGAGGCTTCGCTGGTCGGCGGGGCGGAGAGCCGGCCGCTGCGCGATGTCTTCGCCGCCTACCGCGACGCGGCTCAGCCGGCGGATCCCGCGGCTGGCACTTGAAACCGCAGCACGCCGTCGTCCCCTCGGCGCGCCTGCAGCAGCCCTCGCCCCTGCAAGGCATGGAGATGGGCCACCGCCTCGCCCATGGCAAACGGAATCTGCTGCAGGTCCAGCGTGCGCCTGAACATCATCGGCAGCAGGTCAGCCGCCGAGCAGGCGGTGTCGGTGCAGGCCGCCAGCACCTCGGCCAACCGGGCGTCATGGTGCTCGCGCATCTGCCGGATGCGCACGGCCAGACCCACAAAGGGCTTGCCGTGCGAGGGCAGCACCAGGGTGGATTCGGGCAGTCCGGCAAACTGGTCCAGCGAGCGCAGGTACAGCGGCAGCGGATCGCCTTCGGGCTCGATGTCGAGCACGCTGATGTTGGTCGAGATGCGCGGCAGCACCATGTCGCCCGAGATCAGCAGCCCCAGCGCGGGACAGGCCAGCGCGATGTGCTCGGGCGTGTGGCCATGGCCGCTGATGCAGTGCCAGTCGTGCTCGCCGATGCGCAGCACCATGCCGTTCATCAGCCGGTGGAACTGGCCGGGCAGGGCGGGCACCATCTCGGCATAGTCATTGCGCCGGCTGCGGATCTTGTCCAGCGCCGCCATGTCCAGCAGGCCGTGGCGGGCAAAGAAGGCGGCTGCCTGCTCGCCGCCGGCCGAGCCCGCCGAAGCGCCATCGGTGGTGGGGGCCACGCTGCGCGCCAGGTGGGCAGTGGCCCATTCAGTCTGGCTGATCCACAGCGGGCAGCCCCATTGTTCGCACAGCCAGTCGGCCAGGCCGATGTGGTCGGGGTGCATGTGGGTCACGATCACCCGCAGCACGGGCAGGCCGTCCAGGCCTTGCTTGAACAGCGTCAGCCACGCCTGCCGGGTGGCCTCGTCGCCCAGGCCGCAGTCCACCACCGCCCAGCCCACCTCGCCCTCGGCCGAGACATCGCGCAGCAGCCAGAGGTTGATGTGGTCGAGCGCAAAGGGCAGGCCCATGCGCAGCCAGCGCACGCCGGGTGTCACCTCGATGGTGCCGCCACGGGCCGGCAGCCGGTCGGCCAGCGGGTAGTGCAGTTCGTGTTCGTGCGGCAGGACCATGGCAGGGCTCGGTGCAAAGTGGCGCAGATGGCGTGCTGCGATGGTCGCCCAGCGGGGCTGCTGCTGCCTGTCACGTGCGCGACCCGGCCGCTCAGGGCCTACCCGCAGTGGGCACGTGGCATAGACTACCGTTTACGTTAACGTCAACGCAACCAGTACCCTGTCCGCCATGCCTTCCACTCGCCGCTCCCGCTCGGCCGCCCCCAGTGCAGATCCCGCTGCCTCAGCTGCTGTGGCTGTGGCCTCTGCAGACACCGCGAGCGAGGCGCCGACCTTCACCATCACCGAGCTGGCGCAGGAGTTCGACATCACGCCGAGGGCGATCCGCTTCTATGAAGACGTGGGCCTGCTCGAGCCCACCCGTGCCGGCCGCAACCGGGTCTACACCCACCGCGACCGCACCCGGCTCAAGCTGACGCTGCGCGGCAAGCGGCTCGGCCTGCAGCTCTCCGAGATCAAGCAGCTGGTCGACATGTACGACTCGGGCAATGACACCCGGCCGCAGCTGGAGGCCTTTCTGGTGGTGCTGGCCGAGCACCGCAATCAGCTGGTCCAGCAGCTCGATGACCTGCAGGTCACTCTGGCCGAGATCGAGCAGCATGAGCAGCGTTGCCGCATGCTGCTGCGCAAGAAAAAGGCCTGAAGCTCAGGCCTTGATCCGCTGGGTCGCCGGCTCAGAACCGGTAGGCCATGCCAATGGCGATGTGGTCGCCGTTGACCGAGCCGCCGTTCAGCCGGGCGCTCTTGTAGCGCTCGCTCACCAGGCGCACATAGGTGCTGGCCTGTTCGCCAAAGAAGTACTCGGCCTGCACCACGGCACCCACGTCGGTCGTCATGTTGACCTCGCCGATGTCGGACGCGACGCCCGAGCCTTCGAGCTTGGCGCTGGAGGTCTTGCGCAGGCCGCCACCAAAACGCCATTGCGGGTTCTGGTTCCAGAAGGCCAGCAGCTCGAACGGCACGCGCGAGAAGCTCACCTTGCCGTTGTCGGCGCCGGAGTCGTCCACGTGGTAGCCCACGGTGGCCTGGATGGTCAGGCGCGATTCGGCGTTCTCGCGGTACTCAACGCCACCGTAGAAGTGCAGCAGGCCGCCGCTGGACACGCGCTGCTCGTTGCCGTTGGTCATTTGCACGGTGACCAGGGTCTCGCCGCCGCCGCTCAGGGCCGCACCGATCACGGGGCGCACGGTCTGGGCGCAAACCGTGCTGCCAGCGCACAGGGTCACGGCCGCCAGGGCCAACGTCTTCATCTTCAACATGTCGGATTCTCAAAAATGGCCGGACCCAGCCGGCACAGGGGAATGCGGCGGATGCCGCAAGCCGCGGCGATGCTAACCGAGGCCCATGTCCAGTCTGTGGCATCCGCGCCATGGCTGTCGCTACAATTGACGTTTACGTCAACGTCAACTCCAGGCATGCCTCGTCGGCTTGGCTACACTCGCGCCGTGTTTGACGCACTGCAACAAAAGCCATGAGCACTGAACTGACCGAGCTTTTTGACAGCAACCGCCGCTGGGCCGAGCACACCGAGGCCCGTGAGCCCGGCTTCTTCACTCGCTTGCTGGAGCAGCAGACACCGCAATACCTGTGGATCGGCTGCGCCGACAGCCGGGTGCCCGCCAATGACCTGGTCGGGCTGCTGCCGGGCGAGTTGTTCGTGCATCGCAATGTGGCCAATGTGGTGGCCCACTCCGACTTGAACGCGCTGTCGGTGATCCAGTTCGCTGTCGATGCGCTCAAGGTCCAGCACATCATGGTGGTCGGTCATTCCAACTGCGGTGGTGTCAAGGCTGCGCTTTACAACAGCCGGGTCGGTCTGGTCGACAACTGGCTGCGCCATGTGAAGGACGTGCGCCACCAGCATCAGGCCTGGCTTGACGTCCTGCCCGAAGAGGTCCGCGTCAATGCGCTGTGCGAGCTCAATGTGCTCGAACAGTCGCGCAATGTGTGCTTCACCACCGTGGTGCAGGACGCCTGGGCCCGCGGTCAGGAGGTGGTCGTGCACGGCTGGGTCTACGGCCTGCACAACGGCCTGCTGGAGGACCTGCAGATGACCGTGTCCGGCCTGACCGACGTGGCCGTGGCCTATTCCCAGGCGTTGGCGGGCATCCGCTCACGCTATCAAGCCAGCCTGCCGGTCTGAGCGGCCGGTCGCCCGCCATTCAAGAAGGAGACAAAAACCATGTCCGATCCCATCGTCATCGTGTCCGCAGCCCGCACGCCCATCGGCGGTCTGCTGGGCGACTTTGCCAGCCTGCCGGCCTGGGCGCTGGGCGGCATCGCCATCCGCGCGGCGGTGGAGCGTGCCGGCGTGCCGGGCGACGCCGTCAATGAGGTGCTGATGGGCAACTGCCTGATGGCCGGCCAGGGCCAGGCCCCGGCCCGGCAGGCTGCCCTGAACGCCGGCCTGCCGCAGAGCGCTGGCGCCGTCACGCTCAGCAAGATGTGCGGCTCGGGCATGCGCGCCATGATGTTCGGCCACGACATGCTGGCCTCGGGCAGCGCCCAGGTGGTGGTGGCCGGCGGCATGGAGAGCATGACCAATGCGCCGCACCTGATGTTCGCTCGCAAGGGCGTCAAGTACGGTGCCGCGCAGATGTTTGACCACATGGCCATGGACGGCCTGGAAGACGCCTACGAGCGCGGCAAGGCCATGGGCGTGTTCGCTGAAGCCTGCGTCGACAAGTATGGCTTCAGCCGCGAGGCGCAGGACGCCTTCGCCATCGCCTCCACCCAGCGCGCCAAGCTGGCCAATGAAGACGGCAGCTTTGACTGGGAGATCGCCCCCGTCACCCTCAGTGGCCGTGGCGGCGATGTGGTCGTCAAGACCGACGAGCAGCCGGCCAAGGCCAAGCTCGACAAGATTCCCGGCCTCAAGCCTGCCTTCAAGAAGGACGGCACCATCACCGCCGCCAATGCCAGCAGCATCAGCGACGGTGCCGCCGCCCTGGTGCTGATGCGCGAGTCCACCGCCCGCCAGCACGGCCTGCAGCCGTTGGCGCGCATTGCGGCCCATGCCGTGCACGCCCAGGCGCCCGAGTGGTTTGCCACCGCGCCCGCCGGAGCCATCAACAAGGCGCTGAAACAGGCCGGCTGGGACGCCAAGAGCGTCAACCTCTGGGAGGTGAATGAAGCCTTTGCCGCCGTCACCATGGCCGCCATGCATGAGTTCCAGTTGCCGCACGAGATCGTCAACGTCAACGGCGGCGCTTGCGCCCTGGGCCACCCGATCGGAGCCTCGGGCGCGCGCATCGTCGTCACCCTGCTGGGCGCCCTGAAGAAGCGCGGTTTGAAGCGCGGCATGGCCGCGCTGTGCATTGGCGGCGGCGAGGCCACGGCCCTGGCCGTCGAGATGCTGTGATCGATCTGGCCCGGCTGCTGCCGGACGCCGCCGGCCTGGCAGTGTTCGCCAGTGCCGTCTTCGTGCTCAATGCCACGCCCGGGGTCGATTTTCTGCTCACGGTCAGCCGCACCCTGCAGGGCGGAGTGCGCGCCGGTGTGGCGGCGGTGCTGGGCATCAACGCCGGCTGCGTGGTGCATGCGCTGGCCGCGGCCTTTGGCCTGGCGGCCCTGCTTGCCGTGCATCCAGCCGCTTTCCGGCTCATCCAGTCGGCTGGCGCGGCCTATCTGGTCTGGCTGGGCTGGGGCATGTGGCGCAGTGCATGGCGGCCCGCCAGCGCGGCGACCCCCGACAGCCCGGCCCTGGCAGCACGGCCGCTCTGGCTGGACTTTCGTGCCGGCCTGCTCACCAATGTGCTGAACCCCAAGGTGGCCTTGTTCTTCCTGGCCTTTCTGCCGCAGTTCGTGCCGGCCGGCTCGCCGTCCAAGACCGCATCCTTTCTGCTGCTCGGCGGCTGGTTTGTGCTGCAGGGCGGTCTGTTCTCGCTGGCGCTGGTGGCCGTGGCGGCGCGCTTGGGCCGACTCCAGGCCCGGCCGGCCGTGCAGCGCGGCTTGAACGCCCTGGGTGGCACGCTGTTCATGGCCCTGTCCTTGCGCCTGTTGCGCGACAAGCCGGTGCTGGCATGACGGCCGCCGCCACGCCCGTCTGGCAGCCGCGCAGCGTGCTGGTCATCGGCGCCTCGCGCGGGATCGGCCTGGAGCTGGTGCGCCAGTACCGCGCCCAGGGCGTGCCGGTGGTGGCCACCGCCCGCAGCGATGCCGGCCTGGCCGCCCTGCAGGCCCTCGGCGCCAAGGCCCTGCGCCTGGATGTGGCCAGCACCGCCGGTGCCTCGGGCCTGGCCTGGCAGATCGACGGCGAAGCCTTTGACGTGGCCATCGTCAACGCGGGCGTCTACGGCCCCAGCAAGTCGGCCCTGCAGACCCCCACCGAGGCCGACTTCGACCTCGTCATGCGCACCAATGTGCTGGGCCCCATGCGCGTGATCCCGCAACTGGCCGACGCCCTGGCGCCGCAGGCCCGGCTGGGCCTGCTCACCTCGCGCATGGGCTCGCTGGCGCTGCGCACCAACGGCGGCGGCTGGCTCTACCGCGCCTCCAAGGCGGCGGCCAATTCGGTGTTGAAGGATGCCTCTTTTGCACTGGCCGGCCGCGCCATCTGCGTGGCCCTGCACCCTGGCTGGGTGCGCACCGAGATGGGTGGCGACGATGCCGACCTGAGCGTCGAAGACAGCGTGCGCGACCTGCGCCGCACCCTGGCCGGCCTGACCCCGGCCGACCACGGCGGCTTCTTCAACCACGACGGCCAGCCGCTGGCCTGGTGAGTCGCGCCCAGATCCCCAAAGAACAGACCGGAGACACCCCATGCTGCTCAGCGAAGACCACCGCGCCGTGCAAGATGCCGTGCGCGCCTATGTGCAAGACCGCATCTCCCCCCACGCCGCTCGCTGGGACAAGACCCACCACTTTCCGGCCGAAGAACTCAAGGGCCTGGCGAACCTGGGCTGCTACGGCGTGGCCGTGCCGGCCGAGTACGACGGCGCTGGCCTGGACTACCTGGCGCTGGCCCTGATCCTGGAGGAAGTGGCGGCGGGCGACGGCGGCACCTCCACCGTGGTCAGCGTCAACAACTGCCCGGTCTGCTCCATCCTGATGGCCTTTGGCAATGAGGACCAGAAGCAGCGGTTTCTCAAACCGCTGGCGCGCGGCGACATGCTGGGCGCCTTCTGCCTGACCGAGCCGCATGTGGGCTCCGAGGCCGGCGGCCTGCGCACCAGCGCCGTCCGCGACGGCGACGACTACGTCCTCAATGGCGTCAAGCAGTTCATCACCAGCGGCCAGAACGGCGATGTGGCCATCGTCATGGCCGTGACCGACAAGGCCGCCGGCAAGAAGGGCATCAGCGCCTTTCTGGTGCCCACTCGCACCCCCGGCTACTGCGTGGCCCGTGTGGAAGACAAGATGGGCCAGCACAGCTCGGACACCGCGCAGATCCTGTTCGAGAACTGCCGCGTGCCTGCGGCCAACCGCCTGGGCGAAGAAGGCCAGGGCCTGAAGATCGCCCTGTCGGGCCTGGAGGGCGGCCGCATCGGCATTGCCAGCCAGAGCCTGGGCATGGCCCGCGCCGCGTTTGAGGCGGCGCTGCGCTACAGCCACGAGCGCGTCACCTTCGGCCAGCCCATCTTTGCCCACCAGGCCGTGCAGTTCAAGCTGGCCGACATGGCCACCCAGCTGGAGGCCGCCCGGCAGCTCATCTGGCATGCCGCGAGCCTGAAAGATGCCGGCCAGCCGTGCCTGAAGGA
>CALRVU010000139.1:0-7519 GCA_943371685.1 Bordetella parapertussis
GGATCCGACATCCGGCAGCTTTGTTCCTGGGCTGCAGACTCAGTCCGCACCTCGGGCCATCAGGGCGGTCATCTTGAACAGCGCGTCATGGGCGCAAGCGTCCACCGCGCCCCCGCCATGCCCCCTGAACGCCACCAGCAAGGGGCTGATGTCAGCCATGCCGCTGGCCGCCTGTGCGCCGGGCGCCCGCTTGAAGATGGTCTTGCCTTCCTTGATCGTCTCCGTGACCTGGATGTTGGCCAGGGTCTTGGGCTCGACCGCCGTCGGGTCTTTGGACAGAACGGCGAAATCAGCCAGCTTGCCGGGGATCAGGCTGCCTTTGGTCCGGTCCTCGAAGTGGTGGTAGGCGGGCCAGATCGTCATGGCCTTGAGCGCGGTGATCACGTCCACGCGCTGCGCCGGCCCGACGACGCGGCCCGTGCCCCGGGCGCGCCGGGTGACGGTGGCGTCGAGCACGCGCATCGAGTCCGGGAAGGCCACCGGTGCATCGTGGTGGCTGGAGAAGATCATGCCCCGCTTCACGGCCCAGCCGGTGGGCGAGATGTTCATGCCGGCTTGCGGGCCCGCGGTGTGGTCCAGATGCCAGTCGCCCCAGTAGAAGGTGTGCATGGGGAACAGCGATGGGATGACACCCAGCGCCCGGTAGCTGTCCAGCTGATCCTCGCGCAGGAACTGGCCGTGGATGAGCACGTTGCGCAGCGCCTTGGACTGAGGAAAGCGCGCCTGGGCAGCGCGGTGCGAGGCGATCAGCAGGTCCGACGCGCGCTCGCCATTGGCATGGGTAATGATCTGGACGCCCTGCTCAGCGGCCCAGGCCACGGCACTCATCACCTCCTCGGCCGACGCCGCGGCATAGCCCGAGTAGCCCTCGGGGTAGTGGCCGACCGGCTTGTAATAGGGCTGGTCGCGCCAGGCGGTGAAGCCCTGCGGGCTGCCATCGATGGTGAGCTTGGCGCCGGCAAGCCGGAACCGGTTGACATAGTTGGGGCTCTGGTTGGCCTTGATGTAGGCCCGGTCCACCAGCACATCCGCGTAGGCGTTCACGTCGTTGACGAAGCCACCCTCGGCCGCCACCTGCTTGAGCATCTGGACCAATTCGGGTGTGGCCCGGCCTTCTTCGGCCGTGGTGTAGCCGTAGCGGGCCCAGAGCTTGGCACCCTCGCGGGCAAAGGCCTTCAGGCCGGCTGGGCCGACCCGGCTCAGGATGACCGGCGCACCGGCAAAGAATGCCGTTTCCTCCAGGGTCCCGTTGGGTTCGGTGGTGCCTGGCTTGCGCTGGATGACGCCGCCCGCCGGGTCCTTGCTGTTGGCGTCGTAGCCCATGGCCTTGAGCATCACGGAATTGACGCTGGCCAGATGCCCCGACTGATGAATGACGATCACCGGAACGTCCTGGGACACGGCGTCCAGCTCTTCCTTGGTCGGGTGGCGCAGCTCCTTGAGCTGCGAGTTGTCATAGCCAAAGCCGACGATGAGCTTGACCTGATCGACCACCGCCGGATTCTGGCGGACCCAGTCGCGCAGGGTCTGCTGCAAGGAGGCGATGTCCTTGACCTGTCCATCGGGCGGGGCCAGCAGATTGGCCGACAAGGCCTGCAGACCACCGATGACGATGTGGCCGTGCGCATCGACAAAGCCCGGCACCAGGGTCTGGCCCTTCAGATCGATCAGCTGCGTGGCCGGGCCCTTGAGCTTCATGACCTCGCTGCGCTTGCCCACGGCCAGGATCTTGCCGTTGGCCACCGCCACTGCCTCGGCGCGCATGGCCTGGTCATTCATGGTCAGGATGGGGCCGCCCGTCCAGATGGCATCGGCCCGGGTCTGAGCCCACGCCGGTGTGGCCACCCCGGCCGCCAACACGGCTAGCACTGCCAGGGGGCGCCACGGCGCCAAAACGCCGGGCGCAAGGCCCAAGGCTCGTCGAAGTCTGTCGGTCATGGCGGCGGTTCCTTCCGCAGTGTTGGTGCGCGGCGATTGTGGCGCCAGTGCGGCCGGGGCCCCAAGCTCAGCCCCGCCAGCCCAGCGCTCTGACAAACCGCCGCTTCAAGGACTGCAGCTGCCAGGCCTGCAGGTACTCGCGAAAGCCTTCGCCCTCGTAGCGGGGCAGGCGCTTCACGGCGGCCTGCAGGTAGCCGAGCATGTAGAACAGGCCCCCCAGCACATAGGGGCGCTCGCCCATGCGGCGCAGGCTGGCAGCCAACATGTAGAGCGGGTGATAGCCCATGAAGTAGATGCCGCGGCCGGCGCGCATGCGGCCGACGAACACGTTCTTGTCGGACGAGCCCTCCAGCCGGTGGTGGTAGAGCCGCGCTTCGGGGTGGTGAAAGCTCAGCGTGTTCCAGCCCTTCATGCGGGCGGTGTGCACGTCGATGCCGTCCCACAGCACCTCTTCGACAAAGCCGCCGATGGCCTGATAGGCCGACCAGCGGTAGAGCTTGAACTGCCCGGCCACATGCTCGTCGATGATGACTTCCTCAACCAGGCCGTCGCCCTCGGGGCGAAACACCTTGCCTGAGACGGCCGCCAGCTTCGGGTCCGCCGCAAAGCGCTCGAACATGCGCTCCAGGTAGCGGGTATCAAAGCTCATGTCGCCGTCTAGTTTGGCGATGTACTCGAACTGCGGCGAGGCGATCTGGGTCAGACCGAACTTGAAGGCCGCCACCACGCCACCGCCCAGCTTGCGAAAGCCCCGGTCGCCGCGCTGCACCAGCCGGATGAAGGGGTACTCAGCGGCATAGCGGCGGACGATCTCGACCGTGTCGTCCTTCGAGCCGTCGTCCACCACCACCCATTCTTGCGGGCGCACGGTCTGCGCCACCATCGAGTCGAGCGTGCCCTGGATCAGCGCCGCCTCGTCGCGCACGGGCGAGATGATGACCAGCGGCACGGTGAAGACGGATTCAGAGGACATGCCGAGATTGCATCACAGGCCATCAGGCTCTGCGGGGCCGCAGTTCCATCGCCTGGCGCCGGGTTTCGTGACTTAGTACCCACCCCAGCCGGTGCCGCGCGCGGAGGCCACTTCTACACTGACCGGTTACACCCTGTTTCAGCAGGAGGCCTGCCTTGAACTTTCCGCCCAGCCGCACTTTGCGATCCCCCGCCCACGCCCAAGCTGCCGCAGACGCGCCCCGCGCCGCCGTGGGCCAGGGCCTGCTCAGCACCATCGGCCAGACGCCGCTGGTGCAGCTGACGCGTGTGTTCCCGCAGGCGCATTTCGAGTTCTTTGCCAAGCTGGAGGCCTTCAACCCCGGTGGCTCGATGAAGGACCGCCCTGCCCTGCGCATGGTGCAGGACGCCCAGGCCGCCGGCCGGATCGGGCCGGACTCGGTGCTGGTCGAATCCAGCTCGGGCAATCTGGCGATCGGCCTGGCCCAGGTGGCCTGCGCGATGGGCCTGCGGCTGATGGTCGTGGTCGATCCCAAGGTGACCCAGGCCAACCTGAAGATCCTGCGCGCCTATGGCGCCGAGATCGACATGGTCAGCACGCCCGACCCCGAGACGGGCGAATACCTGTCGGCCCGGCGCAAGCGGGTGGCGCACCTGGTGGCCACCCTGCCCGGCGCGGTCAACCTCAATCAATATGCCAACCCCGGCAACCCGGCTGCCCACCGCGAGGGCACGGTGAGCGAGATGCTCGACGCGCTGGACAACCGGCTGGATGTGCTGCTGGTCTCGATCAGCACCTGCGGCAGCCTCAAGGGCGCACGGCTGGCGCTGCGCGACCGGGGCCTGGCCACGAAACTGGTGGCGGTGGACGCCGCCGGCTCGGTGATCTTTGGCCAGCGCGGGCCACGCCTGCTGCCCGGCCACGGCGCCGGCATCATCCCCGAGCACATGGACGACAGCCTGGCCGACTCGGCCGAGCTGGTGACCGACGCCGACTGCGTGGCCGGTTGCCGCGCCCTGGTGCGCAGCGAGGCCCTGCTGGCCGGCGCCTCGTCCGGCGGCATCGTCGCCGCCATCCACCGGCTGCAGCACCAATGGCCGGCCGGCACCCGGGTGGCCGCCATCATCCCTGACCGCGGTGAGCGCTACCTCGACACCGTCTATGACGACGCCTGGTGCGAGCGCCACTTTGGCGGCGTGCCTGAACTTTGATCTTCCAGACGACATGACCGACGACCTCCATTCCCGATCCCTGACCCTGCTGGGCGCCGACGATGTGGCTTCGCAGCTGTTCGGCCATGAGCGCGCCCTGATCGACCTGGCCGCGCAAGCCTATGTGACGCACAGCCGGGGCGATTCGCGCCTGCCGCAGTCCGAGTACCTGCGCTTTCCCGGCATGGAGCGCGAGCGCATCATCCCCAAGGCCGGCTACCTGGGCGGCCCGCACCCCGCGTCGGGCATCAAGTGGATCGCCTCGTTCCCTGACAACGTGGGTCTGGGCATGGCCCGGGCGTCGGCCCTGATCGTGCTCAACAGCGTCAAGACGGGGCGGCCGACCACGGTGATGGAAGGCTCGCTGATCAGCGGCCAGCGCACCGCCGCCTCGGCCGCGCTGGCGGCCCGGCTGCTGCACCAGGCCGACCGGATAGCCTGCCTGGGCCTGGTGGGCTGCGGCCCGATCAACAGCGAGACCCTGCGCTTCATCCTGGCCGATGCCCGGCCAGTGGACGCACTGCAACTGTTTGACCTGGACACGGCGCGGGCCCAGGCCTTTGCCGCCCAGGTGCGCGAGGCCGGCTTTGCCGGGCCGATCAGCCATGCCACATCCGCCGAGCGCATGCTGGCCGAATGTGATCTGGTGTGCTTTGGAACCTCGGCCGTGGTGCCGAGCGTCAGCACCCTGGCCATGTGCCCGCCGGGCGCCACGGTGCTGCACACCTCGCTGCGCGACTTCACGCCCGAGGCGGTGCTGGAGGCCGACAACGTGGTCGACGATGTGGACCATGTGCTGCAGGCCAATACCTCCCTGCACCGGGCCGAGCAGCAGACCGGCCGGCGCGACTTCATCCGCGCCACGCTGGCCGATGTGATCGAGAGCAAGGCGGTGCCACGTGCCGATGATCGGACCGTGATGTTCAATCCCTTCGGCTTGGCCGCGCTGGACCTGGCCTTTGCCGAGCATGTGGCCCGGCACTGCCGTGCCGCTGGCCGGGGCCTGGTGGCGCCCGACTTTCTGCCTTGAGCGAGGCGCCCGACATGCTGCCTTTGCCAGGTTTTGAAGCCGCCTGCCAGCGCACGCCCGACGCGGTGGCGCTGGAGATTGCCGACGCGCAGTGGACCTATGCGCAGATCGCCGACTGGAGCGGCCGCCTGCGCGGCCTGCTGGCCGAGGTGCTGCCTGCCGACCCGGCGGGCACGGCAGTGGCCGTGTTTGCCTCGCGCTCGCTCACGGCCTGTGCCGGCAGCCTGGCCGTGCTGGGCAGCGGCGCGGTGCATGTGGCGCTCAACCCGGCCTACCCGCCCGAGCGCAACGCGGCCATCGTGCGCCGCGCCGGCATCCGCACCGTCATCGTCGGGCCCGAAGCCCTGGCGGGCATGGCCGCCCTGGCACCGCAACTGGACTTCTTGCAAGACCAGGGTCTGACCGTGATCGCGCCGCTGAGCGAGCTGGACAGCCCGCTGGCCGGTGCCCGCCGGCAGCTTGACAGCCGCGACATGGCACGCGCCAGTGCACCGGCCAACCCTGCCTTCACGCAGGCCGATGAGCGCCTGGCCTACATCGTCTTCACCAGCGGCAGCACCGGCGAACCCAAGGGCGTGGCCATCAGCCAGGCCAATCTGGCGGTGTACATGGACAACTTCCGCGATCTGGCCGCCCCGCTGGCCAGTGACCGGGTGGCCAGCACCTATGAGCTGACCTTCGACGTGGCCCTGCACGACCTGCTCAACGCCTGGTGGAGCGGCGCCACGCTGGTGGTCATGCCCGAGCGGGCCATGCTGGCCCCTGCGCGCTTCATCCTCGACAAGCGGATCAGCTACTGGTTCTCGGTGGCGTCTTTCGCCATGATCCTGCAGAAGCAAGGCCTGCTGCGGCCAGGCTTGTTCAGCGGCCTGCGCGTGAGCCTGCTGTGCGGCGAGGCGCTGCCCAAGGCCACGGCCATGGCCTGGGCCGAGGCCGCGCCGAACAGCGTGCTCTACAACGTCTACGGCCCGACCGAGACGACCATGGAGCTGGCCTTCTACCGCTGGAAGCCGGGCCACTCCGAGCAGCATTGCCTGCGCGGCGTGGCACCCATCGGCGTGCCCTTTGCCGACCATCAGCACCTGCTGCTCGACGAGCAGGGCCGCGAGGTGGTCGGTGCTGGCGAGGGCGAGCTCTACCTGGCCGGCCCCCAGGTGGGCCCTGGCTACTGGGGCGATGCTGCCCGCACGGCCGACACCTTCGTCACCCTGCCAGGCCGCAGTGGCCGCTGGTACAAGACCGGCGACCGGATCGAGCGCGACAGCCTGGGCGTCTACCACTTCATCAGCCGGGTGGACTTCATGGTCAAGGTGCGCGGCCACCGGATCGAGCTGGGCGATGTGGAACATGCGCTGCGCGAGGCCTCAGGCGTGGACCTGGTGGCCGTGATCCCGCTGCCGGCCCATGACGGCTTGTCGCAAGGGCTGGTGGCCTTTGTGTGCGCGCCCTGCGCCCACACCGGCGCGGCCATCCGCGAGCGGCTGATCGGCCGGCTGCCCAAGGCCATGCTGCCCGACGAGGTGCGGGTGCTGGACGACTTTCCGCTCAATGCCAACCGCAAAGTGGACCGGAGCGCACTGGCCCGGTTGCTCCGCTCGTGACGCCTGCCGACAGCACGACGCCGGTCAGCCTGCGCGCGGCCCAGCCCTACGACCATGCCGCCGTGCAGGCGCTGCTCAAGGGCCATGGCTGGCCGGTGCGCAGCCGCGCCGGATGGGACTGGGCGTTCAGCCACAACCCGGCCCGGCTGGCCACCGCCGCGCCGCTGGGCTGGGTGCTGGTGCAGGGCGACAGCCTGGTCGGCTACCTGGGCAACCTGCCGCAAACCTTCAGCTGGCGTGGCGAGACGGTGCGAGGTGCCACCTGCACGTCGTACCTGGTGCTGCCAGAGCATCGCAGCCACAGCCTGGGTCTGATGCGGGCCTTCTTCAGCCAGCCCGAGGTGCAGCTCTTCTACACCAGCACGGCCAATGGCTACAGCGGACCGGTCTACAAGCTGTTCAAAGCCAAGCCCTGGGCCGATCCGGACGTTCACCTGAGCCTGCGCTGGATCGCCAGCGACCGGGCCTATCTGCACACCGCCCTGCAACGCCTGCCGGTGGTCGGGCAATTGCCCGGGCTGGCCCGAGGCCTGAGCGGACTGGGCGCACCACTGCTGCGCGCGCTGCGCCGCGGCCTGGGCCGCGCCAGCCTGCCCGGCGGACGGCGGCGCTGGCGGGCCGAGCCGGTGGAGGCCGACGCGCTGGGCGCCGAATGGCAGCGCTTCTGGCTGCACCTGCAAGCGCAAGACGGGCTGCAACTGGACCGATCACCGGCCACCCTGCGCTGGCGCTTGGCCGACCCCGACCTGCGCGAGGATCTGGGCCTGATCGCGCTGCGCGACAGCCA
>CALRVU010000140.1:0-7501 GCA_943371685.1 Bordetella parapertussis
GTGGTGTCGAAGCGGGTGGAGGGCGACCTGCACCGCACGACCTGGGCCGAGATCGAGTTGCGCTCCCGCAAGCTCGCGCAGGCTTTCAGCCGGCTGGGCTGCGAGGCTGGCGCCCGCATTGGCACGCTGGCCTGGAACGGCTACCGGCACCTGGAAATCTATTACGGCGCCTCGGGTTCGGAGCGGGTCTGCCACACCATCAATCCGCGCCTGTTCCCCGAGCAGATTGCCTGGATCGCCAATGACGCGGCCGACGAGGTGCTTTGCTTTGATCTGAACTTTCTGCCCCTGGTGGAGAAGCTCCAGGCGGAGCTGGGCACGGTCAAGCATTTTGTGTTGATGACCGACCGGGCCCACATGCCGGCGACCAGCAGCATTGCCGGTCTGCTGTGCTACGAGGCGCTGATCGACGCCGAAAACGGCGACTGGCAGTGGCCGCAGTTTGACGAGAACACGGCGTCGAGCATCTGCTACACCTCGGGCACGACCGGCCATCCCAAGGGCGCCGTGTACAGCCACCGCTCATCGCTGCTGCATGCCTATGCAGCGGCCTTGCCCGACGCCATGAACTGCTCGGCCCGCGATGTGATCCTGCCGGTGGTGCCGATGTTCCACGTCAATGCCTGGGGCATTCCCTATTCGGCCGCGATGGTGGGTGCCAAGCTGGTCATGCCCGGCCCGCACCTGGACGGCAAGTCGCTGTTCGAGTTGTTCGAGTCCGAGAAGGTCACCTTCTCGGCCGGCGTGCCCACGGTGTGGCTGGGCTTGCTGACCTACATGAAGGCCAATGCGCTGAAGTTCAGCAGCTTCAAGCGCACGGTGATCGGCGGCTCGGCCTGTCCGCCGGCGATGATGAAGACCTTGCAGGAGGACTTCGGCGTGGAGGTGATCCATGCCTGGGGCATGACCGAGCTGTCGCCGCTGGGCACCTTGTCCAAGCTGATGGCCAAGCACGAGTCGTTGCCGCACGAGGCGCAGCAGCGCCTGCTGGAGAAGCAGGGCAAGGTCATCTACGGCATCGACATGGCCATCATCGACGACGACGGCAAGCGCTTGCCGCATGACGGCGTGGCCTTCGGCAACCTGGTGGTGCGTGGCAGCTGGGTGATCGATCGCTACCTGGGCAATCCGGCCTCGCCGCTGGTCAGCGTGGACGGTGAGCCGGGCTGGTTCCCCACCGGCGACGTGGCCACCATTGACGCCGACGGCTACATGCAGATCACCGACCGCAGCAAGGACGTGATCAAGTCCGGGGGCGAATGGATCAGTTCGATCGACCTCGAGAACATCGCCATGGCCCATCCTGCGGTGCATGAGGCTGCGGTGATCTCCTGCCACCACCCCAAGTGGGATGAGCGGCCCTTGCTGGTTGCTGTCCTCAAGCCCGGCATGAATGTGAGCGGGCCTGAACTGCTGGCATTCTTCGATGGCCGCATCGCCAAATGGCAGATTCCGGACGATGTGGTGTTCGTGGCGGAGATCCCGCACACGGCCACCGGCAAGATCCAGAAACTGAAGCTGCGCGAGCAGTTCAAAGGCCACCGCTTGCCGGCTTGAGCAGGTTGTGATTGAGCGAGCTTGTCCCCATGGCGACAAAGCTTAGTGGTAGTCCCTGAAGCCCAAGCGCAAGCCCTTCCGTTACCGTTCGGGCAGGTTGATTGCACCGCATCAAACCGCATCAGGAGACAAAACGATGACGCTCGCTCGCACCTCTCTCAGCCTGGCCGCATGGGCCACTCTGAGCCTCTCCAGTGGCCTCGCCTTTGCGCAAAAGGGCGAGACCGTGAAGATTGCCTGGATCGACCCGTTGACCGGCCTGATGGCGCCGGTCGGGCAGAACCAGGTCAAGAGTTTCCAGTTTCTGGCTGAGCAGTTCAGCAAGAGCAACCCCGCCGGCGTCAAGTTCGAGATCATTCCGATCGACAACAAGCTGAGCCCGGCCGAAACGCTGAATGCACTGAAGTCGGCCATCGACCAGGGCGTGCGCTACGTGACCCAGGGCAATGGCTCGGGCGCTGCGGCCGCCCTGATCGACGCCGTGGCCAAGCACAACGAGCGCAATCCCGGCAAAGAGGTGCTCTATCTCAACCACTCGGCCGTGGATCCCGACCTGACCAACAGCAAGTGCAACTACTGGCACTTCCGTCTGGACGCTGACACCTCGATGAAGATGGAGGCGCTGACCACCTTCATGAAGGACCAGAAGGACATCCAGAAGGTCTACCTGATCAACCAGAACTATGCGCACGGCCAGCAAGTGGCCAAGTACGCCAAAGAGAACCTGGGCACCAAGCGGCCCGACGTGAAGATCGTGGGTGAGGACCTGCATCCGCTGGCCCAGGTGCGCGACTTCGCGCCCTACGTGGCCAAGATCAAGGCGTCGGGTGCCGACACGGTCATCACCGGCAACTGGGGCTCTGACCTGACGCTGCTGATCAAGGCTTCGAACGATGCCGGTCTGAACGTCAAGTTCTACACCTATTACGCTGGTGTTTCGGGCACGCCGACGGCCATGGGTGCGGCAGCGGCCGGCCGGGTCTATCAGGTGGCCTACAACCACTCGAACATGAGCGGTGTGGCGCGCAAGGTGGCCGACGACTTCAAGGCCAAGTTCAATGACGACTGGTACACCGGTTCTTCGTACCACCTGTTCGCGCTGCTGGGCGAGGCCATGGGCAAGGCCAAGTCCACCGACCCGGTGAAGGTGGCCGTGGCGCTGGAAGGCCTGCGGGTCAAGAGCTTCAACGGTGATGTGGAAATGCGCAAGACCGACCACCAGCTGCAGCAGCCGCTGTTCATCTCGGTCTGGCAAAAGACCGATGCCAAGAACAAGTACAGCGTCGAGAACTCCGGCTACACCTTCACCGAGGTCAAGGCCTACGACTCTTACGTGTCGAGCACGCCGACCTCTTGCCAGATGAAGCGGCCTTGATGGCGGCTCGGGTTGGCCGCTGAGCAGACCTCAGCCGCGCCAACCCCCAGAAGCGGGCCCGCCGGAAGCCTCCGCCGGGCCTTTTTGATGCCTGTTGTTCTCACCGCCAGGACTGCCATCCGTGGACCAGATACTGATCAACCTGCTGAACGGCCTGAGCTCCGGCCTGCTCTTGTTCATGCTCAGCTCAGGGCTGACGCTGATCTTCAGCATGATGGGCGTGCTCAATTTTGCGCACGCCAGCTTCTACATGATCGGCGCCTATGTGGCGTACACGCTGACGGGGGTCATCGGCTTCACGCTTGCGCTGTTCGTCGCACCGCTGGTGGTGGGCTTGATCGGTGTCCTGTTCGAGCGGCTGGCACTGCGCCGGGTCCACAAGTTCGGCCACGTGCCTGAGCTGTTGATCACCTTCGGCCTGTCCTATGTGGTGCTCGAGGTGGTGCAGCTGATCTGGGGCCGCACGCCGCTGGCCTTCACCCCGCCGGACTGGTTGCAGGGCTCGGCCTTCACCATCGTGCAATCGGTGCAGAACGGCTTGTCGGTGGTGGCCGGTGTGGCGCCGCCCGAGATGTGCCAGGCCAACGGCGAGGCGGCGGCCCAGTGCTCCCGCTTTCCGCTGACCCGGGCCTTCATGATGGTGGTGGCGCTGGCCATGCTGGTGGCCTTGTGGCTGCTGCTGACCCGCACCCGCATCGGCTTGGTCATCCAGGCGGCCCTGACCCATCCCGAGATGGCCGAGGCCCTGGGCCACAACGTGCCCCGGGTGTTCATGCTGGTGTTCGGCAGCGGCTGCGCGCTGGCAGGCCTGGCTGGCGTCATCGGCGGCATCACTTTCGTCACCGAGCCGGCCATGGCCTCGGTGGTCGGCTCCATCATCTTCGTGGTGGTGGTGGTGGGTGGCATGGGCTCGCTGGCCGGGGCCTTTGTCGGCTCGCTGGTGATCGGCCTGCTGCAGACCCTGCCCCTGACGGTGGATGCCTCGCTGGCTGACCTGATCAACAAGCTGGGTGGCCAGATCGGTGAGGGCAGTTTTGGCTGGCCCTTGCTGCGCATCACCCTGTCGCAAGCCGCGCCCATCCTGCCGTATCTGCTGCTGGTGCTGATCCTGATCTTCCGGCCCAAGGGCCTGCTCGGCACGCGGGACGAATGACCATGTCGAATCCATCCACACACGCGCCATTCCACTTCAAGCCCTGGAACGTCGGGCGGGGCATCTTGTGGGGCTTGTTCGCCCTGATCCTGCTCGTCGCACCGATGGTCTGGACCAGCAGCTTTGCCCAGACCATGCTGTGCCAGATGGGCATCGCCATCATCGCCTGCCTGGCCTACAACATCCTGCTTGGCCAGGGCGGCATGCTCAGCTTCGGGCACGCGGTCTACAGCGGCCTGGGTGGCTTTCTGGCCATCCACAGCCTGAACATGGTCACGGCCGGCACGCTCAGCCTGCCCGTCAGCCTGGTGCCCATGGTGGGCGGCTTGGCGGGCCTGTTCTTTGCCGCCGTGCTGGGCTATGTGACGACCAAGAAGAGCGGCACCACGTTTGCCATGATCACCCTGGGCATCGGCGAGCTGGTCTGGTCCATGTCGCTGATGATCCCCGAGTTCTTCGGTGGTGAGGGCGGCGTATCGGGCAACCGGGTGGTGGGCGAGAAGGTGCTGGGCATCAGCTTCGGCCCGCAGATCCAGGTCTACTACCTGATCGCGGTGTACTGCTTTGTCTGCACCGCGCTGATGTTCGCCTTGACCCGCACCCCGCTGGGCCGGATGCTGAATGCCGTGCGCGACAACCCCGAGCGGGTCGAGTTCATCGGCTATTCGACCCAGCATGTGCGCTACCTGGCCTTCATCCTGTCGGGCTTCTTTGCCGGCATCGCGGGTGGCCTGAATGCGCTCAACTTCGAGATCGTCACCGCCGAGGTGGTCGGTGCAGCCCGCTCCGGCGCCTACCTCCTGTTCGTGTTCCTGGGCGGTGCCACCTTCTTCTTCGGGCCGATCATCGGTGCGGTGCTGATGGTGGTGGCGCTGGTGCTGCTGTCGGAGCTGACCAAGGCCTGGTTGCTGTACCTGGGCCTGACCTTCCTGTTCATGGTCATCTATGCGCCGGGCGGCTTTGCCGGCCTGATCATGATGAACCTGCGGGTGGCGGCCTTCGGCAAGTTGCGCCAGCTCTGGACCGGCTACCTGGCCCTGGCCGGCACCGGCCTGGCGGTGGTGCTGGGCGCTTCGGCCATGATCGAGATGCTCTATCACCTGCAACTCAATGAGGCCTTGGGGCCTGACCTGAGCTTCATGGGCATCCCCATGAACGTGCGCAGTGTGGACAGCTGGCTCGGAGCGGTGCTGGCGCTGATCACCGGTGCCGGCCTGTTCGAGCTGGCGCGCCGCAGCTTCGCCCTGCAGTGGGGCGAGGTTCAGGAAGAGATCGAGAAAGAAATCAAGCGCCGGGAGACCCTGTGAGCTCAACTGCCAACACGCCTTACGCGCTGGAACTGCTGGGCGCCCACAAGCGCTTCGGCAAGACGGAAATCATCCGTGGCGCTCAACTGCAGGTCAAGCCGGGTGAGCGGGTGGCCATCATCGGCCCCAACGGCGCCGGCAAGTCCACGCTGTTCAACCTCATCTCCGGCCGGTTCGGCCTGTCGGCCGGCGAGATCCGCCTGCATGGCGAGCGCATCGACGGCCTCAAGCCCTACGAGATCAACCGCAAGGGCCTGTCGCGCAGCTTCCAGGTCAGCAATCTGTTCACCAGGCTCTCCGTGTTCGAGAACCTGCGCTGCGCGGTGCTCTGGTCGATGGGTCAGCGCTATTCGTTCTGGCGCTTTCTCGCCGACCAGCATGCCGCCAATGAGCGGGCCGAGGCGGTGATGGAAATGATCAAGCTCGACAAGCGCCGCGACCAGCTGGCCATGAACCTGACCTATGCCGAACAGCGCGCGCTCGAGATCGGCATCACCATTGCCGGTGGCTCCAGCGTCATCCTGCTCGACGAGCCGACGGCAGGCATGAGCAAGAGCGAAACCCGCCGCTTCATCCAGCTGATCCGCGAAGTGACCGAGGGCAAGACCTTGCTGACCGTGGAGCACGACATGGGCGTGGTGTTCGGCCTGGCCGACCGGATTGCGGTGCTGGTCTATGGCGAGGTGATCGCCTTTGACACGCCCGACGCCGTGCGTGCCAATCCCCGGGTCCAGGAGGCCTACCTGGGCTCGGTGCTGGCCGAGTCGCAGGCCGCAGAAACCAAATCCGCCGCAGGAGCCCTGGCATGAGCGCGCCGCTGTTGAAGCTGGACAACGTCCACGCCTGGTACGGCAAGAGCCATGTGCTGCACGGCGTGTCGATGACGGTGGGCGAGGGCGAGATCGTCAGCCTGCTGGGCCGCAATGGCTCGGGTCGCTCGACCACGGTCAAGGCCATCATGGGCCTGGTCGACGCGGGCGGCTCGGTGCAGTGGCGCGGCCAGGAGCTGGTCGGCCGCAAGGCCTACGAGATCGCCCACCTGGGCGTGGGCTATGTGCCCGAGAACCGCGACGTGTTCCCCAAGCTGACCGTGCAGCAGAACCTGATGCTGGGCCAGAAGGGCGGCAAGAAGGCAGGCCGCTGGTCGCTCGACGACATGTACCAGATGTTCCCGCGCCTGAAGGAGCGTGAGCACACCGAGGCCGGCGTGCTGTCGGGTGGCGAGCAGCAGATGCTGACCTTGTGCCGCACGCTGATGGGCGACCCTGACCTGATCATGATCGACGAGCCGACCGAGGGCCTGGCGCCCAAGATCGTCGAACTGGTGGGCGAGTACCTGCGCGAGCTCAAGCGCCGGGGCATCTCGGTGCTGCTGGTCGAGCAGAAGCTGACCATTGCGCTCGAGGTGTCAGAGCGCTGCCTGGTGATGGGCCATGGCCGCATCGTGTTTGAAGGCACGCCCACTGCGCTCAAGGCCGATACCTACGTCCGCAAGGAGTGGTTGGAGGTCTGAGCGGTCCGCCGCGCCCGCGGCATGCAGCCGCTGGCGTGCCGATCGATGGGCTCAGGGTGCCACGGTGATGGTGATGCCACCGCCGAAGTATGCGTTGAAGTCGACCGAGCCTCCCACGGCCGTCGACACCCAGGCGCTGGCATTCGAGGCAATGTCTTGCAAGGTGATGACGCTGAGCACATAGGTGCCAGGCGTCACCGGGGTGCCATCGTTGCGCACCAGACGTCCGCTCATCTTCAGCGAGGACGGCGTTTTGATGGGCGTGCCGGTGGTACCGGTCAGGCCGAACTCATCGGCGCATTCGCTGCCGTTGAAAGGCAGCTTGCAGAACTGGGCCGAGTAGACATCCAGGCCCGAATTGGTCGTGGCGCCGCTGTCTTCGGCTGAAATGGTTACCACGGCCATCGGGCTGGCTCCTGCAGGCAAGCCCGCCGGTGGTGTGGACAGGCTCAGGTTGGGCGTGTTGATCACGCCGGACAGCAGCGTCGGGGCCATGGCATCGGCCTTGGCATTGACCACCAGAAAGTCGGTGTTGCCGAGTGCGGCCAGCGCCGCCCTGTCATAGACCTTGGCATTGCCTGCCAGGTCGCGCAAGT
>CALRVU010000141.1:0-7454 GCA_943371685.1 Bordetella parapertussis
AGCGTGTCCGGGTCGGCCAGCGGCATGACCCGGATGAAGCGCTCGCCGGCATAGCGCTCGGCCAGCGCCTGCTGCAGCTGGGTCGCGCTGGCGCCCGGCGCCAATTGCGACAGGTGCAAAGGCACGCTCACGGCCAGGCCCTTGTAGAACGGGCCCACCACGGGCATGAACACCGGCGCGGCAGTCAGGCCGGTGTGGGTCTTCATCTCCGGCAGGTGCTTGTGGCCCAGGGTCAGCGCATAGGGCCGCGGTGCGTTCAGCGCGCCGCTGCTGGCGGCCTGCTGATACTGCTCGATCATGCTCTTGCCGCCGCCGGAGTAGCCGGTGATGGACGTGGCGGTCACCGCTGCCTCGCTCGGCACCAGGCCGGCATCGACCAGCGGCCGCATCAGCAGGATGAAGGCGCTGGCGTGGCAGCCGGGGTTGGCAATGCGCTTGGACAGCCGGATGGCCTCACGCTGGCCGGGGGCCAGCTCGGGCATGCCGAAGGTCCAGCCGGCCACCGTGCGGTGGGCGGTGCTGGCATCGATCAGGCAGGTGTTGGGGTTGCTGATCATGGCGGCCGCCTCGCGCGCGGCGGCGTCCGGCAGGCACAAGAAGGCCACATCGGCGGCATTCAGCAGGCGGGCGCGTTCGGCGCTGTCCTTGCGCTTGTCGCTGTCGATGCGCAACACCTCGATGTCGCTGCGCCCGGCCAGAACTTCGTGGATCCTCAAGCCGGTGGTGCCCTCCTGGCCGTCCACAAACACCTTGGTTGTCATGCCTGTCCTCAAAAAAAATCAGTCGGCTTGCGCCAGAATCTTGCGTATCGCGCGCAGCATAAGCCATCCCTCCGGCCCACTCGATGACAGACCTCCCGATCGACTTCTCCGAGACGGAGACACCCGACGCGTTCGACCCGCTGGTTGAGCCGCCACGCATTCTGTTGCTGCCCGGCTGGCAGAACTCCGGCCCTGCGCATTGGCAAAGCCGCTGGGAGGCTGTGCATGGCGATCAGCGCGTGCTGCAGGACGATTGGGAGTGGCCCCGCCGCGGCGACTGGATGGCCCGGCTGGAGGAGGTTCTGCTGGCCGATGAACGCCCCGCCGTGCTGGTGGCGCACAGCCTGGGTTGCCACCTGGTGGCCGCCTGGGCTGCCCACACCCGGCAGGCGCGCCGGGTGGTGGGCGCCCTGCTGGTGGCACCGCCCGACACCGAGGCCGAGGCCACGCCACCCCAGTTGCACAACTGGCGGCCGATGGTGCGCAAGGCCTTGCCCTTTCCGGCCATCGCCCTGATCAGCAGCGACGACCCCTATTGCAGCGTGCCGCGGGCTGAGGCCTTGGCGGCGGACTGGGGCGCGGCCTGCCTGGACCTGGGGCCGCTCGGCCACCTCAACGGCGAGTCGGGGCTGGGGGATTGGGCCGAGGGGCGCGCCTTGGTGCAGTCCCTGGCCCGCTGACGCGTTCAGCCGGTGCGCGTCGAGAGCCGCGCCAGCATCTCCAGCATGAAGGCATGGTCGGGCAGCTCCGTCATGCCGGCAGGTTCGTCCGGCATGCTGGCATCGAAGCGCACGCCGAACTGCTGTTGCAGACGCAGGTTGCTGGGCACCATCGCATCCAGCAGGCGCTGCCGTGCATCACGACCCAGCAGGCGCTTGAGGGGCTGCAGCCGCCCCTCGGCCAGCAGGGCGGCGCTGGCCTGGCTCAGTTGCTCGATGTCGTAGTCGAGCTTGAGCCGGTTGAGCTGGTTGACCACCAGGGCCAGTCGCATGTCCGGTGTGGCATTGACGCGGGCAGCCTGCACCGGCAAGGGCGGCAAGCCGGCTGCCGCCATGAAGCGGCCGAGCAAGCCTTCCTCGCTTCGCACCGTCGCGTCGAAATCCAGCGTCACCAGCTTGCAGCGCAGGGTGTCCTGCCAGTGGCCCAGCCAGCGCTGGTAGTCCAGCCGATCCCGGACCGGGGCGGCCTGCAAGAACGCGCTGAGGACCCGAGAGTCCCGACGGCCGGGTTCGCGCACGAACTGGCTGAACAACGACTCCAGGAACAGGTCCTGGCGGCGCACCATGCAGATCACGGTGATGTCAAAGCGTGACATCCACGGCACAAAGAAGCGAGCCAGCCGGGGCAGGGGCTCGGACAGACCTTCCTCGCTCAAGACCAGCGTGTGGGCCCCGCAGGCATCAAGCTCCTCGCTCAGGATTCGCCGTTCTTCCTCGGCCAGGCGCCCCTCTACGTCGTTGGCAGCGCGCCACAACGAGCAGTGCTTGGGCAGGTTGGGGAAGGGCTCGCGGTCGGTGCGGGCATACAGCACGCCCTGAGCCGCCAAGGCTGCACGGGAGCGGGACAAAGCGTCCTGGATGGCGGACGTGCCCGTCTTGTGGGTGCCGATGTGCAGGATCAGGCGCTGGCGCGTCGGCGTGCCCGGCCACGGGCTGGCATGGGTCTCGATCATCGGTGATCACTCCAGTCGAAAGCGACGGCCTTCCTGACGTCCGAACTGCAGGTAGTGGCGGACGGGGTCGACCCCGGTGCGTGCCACATCGGCATGCAGCGACAAGTAGAGCTGGGGATCGAAGTCCGGCGGCAGGTCGCTCAGGTCGGGCGTCGCAAAGCGATCGGCGCTGTGCTGGCCTTTCCAGAGCTTGCGCCACCAGCGGGCCGGGCGCTGGCCGGTGTCGCCCGTGACATGGCTGGCAGGCTGTTCGTTGACGTGCTTGCGCATCTGCGAGATCGACACCAGCTCACGCTCGAGCCGTTGGCGCAACTCGCGGATCGGCGCAGAAGGTGGCAGCACCTTGGCCTCCGTCGGGGCCGGAATCGGGTCGCGCCGCACACGGCGGTGCTGCAGCAGGCGGCGCGTGCCGTGATGGTGGCGCTCCCGCACCTCGGCCCAGAAGGCCGTGCTGCCGCTGTGCTGCAGGCGCTCACGCCAGCGGGCTTGCATGCCGTCGAACTCGGCGTTGAAGCGTTGCAGGCGCAGGCCGAAAGCCTGCATCAGCGCCACCCGCTGGGCGGTGCTGGTGCTGGGCAAGGTGCGGTAGCTGCTGCCGGCGGCGTCCAGCAGCAGCACGCGCTGGCCGGTTCGCAAGCCATGCGGATGCAGGCCGGGATAGAGAAATGGCAGCAGGCAGGTGCCCGGATCCTGACGCAGGCGTTCGCGAGCCTCTTCGGTCACGGGGGTGCGCTGGTTCTGCGGCCAGGCGCCCAGGCGGGCCGGATAGTGGCTCTCGAACGTCGGGGTCAGCACCGCGCTGTCGGCGTCCAGCAGGTCGTCCAGCACCTGTTGGTAGACCCGCAGACCGTCAGCGTCACCCAGTGTGGCGTGCTCCACCATGCGCTGCTCGAACCAGGCCGCGTAGCTGTCGGCGCGGTCGTCGGTGTAGGCGAGGTTGATGATCATGCCGTGCAGGATCGCCATGTACTCCTGCGCATGCGAGTGCGCCGGCTCATGCCAGGCCGCCAGATTGGGATTGGTGATCACCGACAGGCCGGCCGCGCCGGCGCGCATCGACAACTCCACATCGTCGCCACGCAGGAAGAAGGCCGCCGGCAGGCCGATCCGGCGTAGGGCGGCCTGGCTCAGGCCGAAGAAGATGAAGGTGGTGTACTCGCACTCGTTGAGCGGGCCGAAGGCGTCGAGGTGGGCAAAGTCGTCCAGTGCCACGCCGTGGCGCACCAGGTGCGGTGCCAGGCTGCGCGAGCGCACACCGTCGCCGCGGTCGTCAAAGCCGCGTCGGCCCCAGAAGCCGCCGTCCTCCCAGACCCGGGTGGGCCGGCTCTTCATCAGCACCGGCAGGCTGCAGACCACCTCCTGGCTGCGGTAGGCGCACCACATCCAGTAGCGCGCCAGGCTTTCCATCGACATCGTCAGGTCATCGTCGAGGATCAGCACCTCATCTGCTCGCAAGGCGCTGCCGTCGTCTTGCGCTTCCAGAAACAGCTGGGCCAGGTGGCTGGCATTGCCGCCGCCGCCCAGATTGGGGGCGGCGATCAGCTCGAGATTCAGGCCGAGCTGCTCCACGCCCGCCCAGTCAGCCGCCGCGCCGTCGGTGCTGTCGAGCACCATGAAGTCGATCTGGTTGAGCAGCTGGGCGTGGAATCCATCTTGCGCGGCCGAGTCGGCAAAGCGCTGCAGCAGGGCGCGCAGCTCGCCGGCGCGCTTGAAGGTGCGCATCAGCACCGCCAGGCGCATGCCGTCGCGCGGCCGAGTCCGGGTGCACCAGGCAGCGTCATGCAGCACCGCGCCGTCGATCGCGTCGATGTGCCAGAACAGGCGGCTGCCGGCCAGCATTTCGCCCGGCTCGCCGATCCAGTGGGCCTGGGCGGCCCGCTCGGTGTTGTCGATACGGAACTCGCGCAGCACCTCGGCCTGCCGTCCGGGGCAGGCCCGCATTACCCGCACTCGCATCGAGCCTTGCGCCTCGATCAGCAGCCAGAGATCGCGCACCGCACTCAGGCGTGACCAGGGCTCGATGTAGAAGCTGTTGCGGAACGTGCCGCTGCCCAGCCATTCATCGGGCAGCATGGCCAGCGGCAGGGCGCTGACGGTGGTGGCCGGGCTGCCGGCCAGGTACAGCGATGCTGCGCCGAGCAGGGACAGGTCCAGTCCCTGCAAGCGGTACAGGTCACCACGGTCGTGGTTGAAATAAGTCTTGGGCATGGCGCGCCATCCACCTCGAGTCCATCGTCAAGGGAGCGGAGTTTGAACACACTGTGTGACGTCTTGACGGCACAGGGCCTGTCACCGGCCTTTCACATCCAGGCCCTAGGCTCTGCGCCTTCCCAAGCTCTGCTTCCGGCCCCGCAATCCGTTTACAAGACGGTGTCGGTGATGCTGGGAGCCATTCCCCATGCCCCATCCGGCTTTGCATCAGTCCGAACATGGCGACGCCTTGCTGCGCACCGTGGAAGCCGCCGCCAGCGTGGGCACGCGCCATCAGTTCTTCGTTTGGCTGCGGCTGCATCTGCACCGCTTCGTGCCGCATGACGTGCTGCTCTGCCTGCCTGGGCGGGCCGCCGGCGCGGCAGCCTCGGATGCCCTGATCTTCAACAGCATTCCGCTGCCCGAGCCGGTGGTCAGCAGCCTGGCGCAATCGGCCTCGCCGTTCTGGCGTGACCTGAGTGCCGCCTGGGTGCTGGAGGGGCGCCGTCCGGCCGAAGTGCTGCTCGCCGGACTGAGCGACAACGATGCCGTGCGCGGCCTGCGCAAGGCCGGTTTCGTCAGCCTGACCGTGCACGGCGTGGATGCCAGTTGCGGTGTCCAACCGTCCTTGCTGTTGGCCTTTGCCCACACCGCGCCGGGCGACGCCAGCTGGCGGCGTGTGGGTCTGCAGCTCTGTCTGCCGCAGATCCACTTCGCCGTGATGCGGGTGCTGCGCGAAGGCCAGCATGACGGCGAGCCGGGCGGCGCTGTTCATCGCCATCTGCTGACCCAGCGGGAGCTGGAGGTGCTCAAGGCCGTGCGCAGCGCGCGCGGCAACCTCGAGATCGGTGAGCAGCTCGGCATCAGTGCGCTGACCGTGAAGAACCACCTGCGGACCATCATGCGCAAGCTCGGCGCCCGCAATCGCGTGCAGGCCGTTGCCGAAGCCATGGCTCGCCAGCTGATCGTTTGATCGGCCGAACGCTTCAGCGATCAAGCGCCGCACCGTGAATTTTTCGTGACATCGTCTGCGCCCTTTGGTGTGTTGCTGGCGCGTTTCGCTCTGTAACGCTTGTCATGCCCCCCAGCGATAGTTCTCTCAGTCCCGTCGCCGTCGGCGGGACACACGCCGCCGACGGCGTCCTGAACCCGACAACTGATCCTTCCTTTGGAGCTCGCATGAAATTCCGCATGATCGCCCTGGCCGCTCTGGCCGCCACCGGCAGCGCCCACGCCCTCAGCCCCGCTGACATCGTCACCGCCCGTGGCAACGGCACGCTGAAAGAGGTCTACATCGCCGGCGCCTCGGCCCAACGCCTGTTCATCGGTGCCTGGGTGCAAGAGCAGTGCAAGCCGGCCACCTTTGACGTGTTCTTCAATGGCACCGGCGCCGCTCCTTCGGGCAGCAGCCACCGTGCTTACTCGTGCGAGCTGAACAAGAAGGTTGGCAACTGGGTTGCTGGCACCAAGCTCCTGGTGGTCAAGCGTGACGCCGGCGGCTCGACCCAAGGTGTGAATCCGGTCGCCACCGCGACGGCCCAGGACGTGATGCTGGTGGATGCCAGCTGCACCGCCACCGGTCAGCCTTCCCCGTCCGCCGACATCCTGGTGCCGTCCTACGCTTGCAACAGCGTGACCTCCAAGGTGGTCGACGCTGGCGTGTCCGACGTGGAACCTGCCGTGTTCCAGCGCGACGTGAACCTGCTGGCCCCGGCTGTCAAGGTTGACACCACGACCCTGGACTCGGCTGCCTTCAACCAGACCATCATGGCCCCGGCCGTGAACAAGACCCTGTACGCTGCCCTGCAAGCCGCTCAAGGCTTGGCTCAGGACGACGCACCGGCCAACCAGCCTTCGCTGCCCAGCACCTTCCTGTCGGCTGTGTTCAGCGGCAAGATCGCTGGCGGCGGCACCAAGAAGATGGGCTGGAACGTGGTCATCCCGTCCAGCGTGGATGCCAACGTGCTGAACAAGCAGGTCAACGTCTGCCGCCGCAACATCGGCTCGGGCACCCAGGCTGCATTCAACATCCAGTTCCTGAACGCTGGTTGCGTCAGCACCGTCGAGCGTCTGCTGCCCGTTGGTCAGACCGTCACGGTCAACACCAACAGCGCCAACGCTGTGTCGCCAGCCATCGCGCAAGTCGGCACCCTGGCCTGGGTCAACAACTCTGGTTCGGGCACGGTTGAGTCCTGCCTTGGCACCACGGTGGAAGGCGTCGGCGGCTACGGCATCGGCATCCTGAGCCGTGAGAACACCCCGACCCCGACCGGCACCACCACCGACAAGGGCTATCGCTTCGTCAAGGTCGACGGCATTGCCCCGACCCGTGACAACGCGAAGGTTGGTCGCTACGACATGGTCTATGCCGCCACCATGCAGTGGAACAAGAACACCCTGGTCGATGCCGACAAGCTGGCTTTCGCCAAGGCACTGCGCACCAACGGCGCCAAGGCCACCTCCTTGAACGTGGCTGACGTCGACACCCAGCAAGGCGTGCTGGCTCCCCCGACCACCTACACCACGGCCTATGCCGACATCACCGACGCCACGACCCTGAAGTTCGCTTCGCGCGTCGACCGCCTGAAGGCCAACAGCTGCTCGCCGCTGGCCGTCGTCAAGTAATTGACCACCAGGCCGGGTGCCGCAAGGCGCGCCGGCCGAGCACCAGGGCTCCGCTCCGCGGAGCCCTTTTTCTTGGGCTGATGCCAAACGAGCCAGTTTCATGTCAATTGCGTGACGGCAATTGACCGCAGTCTGGTCCTTTCGGACTACTCGCAAGCCCTCGGGCGTCACCCTGAAATCCGAACATTGCTCGCTGTGAAATCCGG
>CALRVU010000142.1:0-7447 GCA_943371685.1 Bordetella parapertussis
AAAGATCAGGCTGGTGCGCATCACATTGGCCCAGGCGGTGCTTCCGTCCAGGGCCAGGGGCACCACGCTGCGGGTCGAATCCACCAGATCGAGCGAGCTGAGCTGCCGCGGGGTGTGGCTCTGGCCACCGCGCAGGTCGGTCAGCCAGACATGACCATTGGCGCTGTGCACGGCCAGTGTGCGGGCGGTCTGGCGCTCGGTGCGTGTGCTGGCGTCAAAGCTGCGGGCCCAGCCGTATTGCACTTGCTCGCTGGCGGCCACCGGGCTCTGGCTGGCCACCAGGGTGGTGGGTTGAGCCGGGTCCCAGACGCGCAAGGCGGCGGTGCCGTTGAGCGCCAGTTCGACATCGGCCAGCAAGGTGGCTGATTCGCTGCCGCCACCGCCACCGGCCGTTCCACCATCGGTACCGCTGTCCGAACCACTGCCGCCGCTGCCGCAAGCGGCCAGAAACAGGCTCAAGCCCAGCACGCTCAATGCACGCCGGGCATGCCGCCTTTCAAGACTGATCATCTGCAAATCCCTGAACTTTTGTTTGCAAATGTTAAAGCCAGCTTCGTGTCGTGCCCATGACCCGAACAGGGCGTGTCCGCACCAGGGATGACGCGTTTGCGCAAGATCAAAACAGCTCAAGGTCCGATGCAACTCGGCGTCGAACCGTCCCTCTTTCTGCGCACCAACGCCATGGCAATGCAGGCAACCAGGCGCCATCGCTGAGTCTGCGCCTGGCGTGGCGTTGTTCAAGCTGCGTCAAGGCAGGTGCTGTGTCACGCGTTTCAGGCTGCCGGCCATGCCGGGGGTGAATTGCCACAGGTTCCGGCTGCTGACGTTGGTGTCCAGAATCGCCATGGAAGTGGGCACGCCGGCGACAAAGGACATCTGCATCGGCGGGTTGATTGTCGTGCCGGCAGGCAGCTCTCCCAGGGTCAGTTGCGACACGCCGTCCAGGCCATATTGCGACACCGGGCCGGCGCCGCAGAGGCCGGAACTGGGGTCTTTGGTGCAGACCAGAAAGCCCAGCAGGGCTGGCGCCTGGCCGACGCTGCGCTCGGCCGAATACACCGCGCCCAGGATCGTACCGGCCCCTTGGCTCGATGCGTGGCCTTGCATGTCGACCACGGACCAACCCCGATCGAACCTGCCGAGCGAGGAATTTTCGATCAGACCGAACAGTGCCTTGCGGTCGTTGATGCCGAAGCCAACGGCTGATTCGACGCCGCCAAAGACCTCCGTGACGACGCCGGTGACTTTGTTCATGGCTTGGTAGAACGTGCAACAGCCGAACAGCCCTGAATCGTTGTAAAGCCTCGCGACCATGGTGTCGCCTGCGTCCCAGAGCTCATAGGGTGCGTCGAAATACGTGCCAACGGTGGTGATGTCGTCACCCACGATGTGCAGCAGCGCGGCGCCGTCCTTCAGCCACAGGCCGGTGGCGTCGCCCACCGGGCTGGGGTTGTAGGTGTTTGCCATCGCACGGCTGAAGCTGGCGTCCAGAGACACGCCGGTGTCGGTCCAGATCAGGCGGCGCAGTTGCTGATTGACCACCACATAGGCACGGCCGGTCTGTGCCGGGTCGAAGCCGATCCAGACAATGCCCAGGCTGCCGCCTGACACGGCGGTGAAGCCCACGCTGCTGCCGTCGGCAGCGAGCACGGTCAGGCCGGTCTCGCCGGCGCCGTTGGACGTGGCCACGACGATGTAGCGGCCGGCGCCGGCGCTGTCGGGCAAGGCGGCCAGTACCTGCCCGCGCAGGGGAGTGTCGGTGCTGCTCATGCCGCTGTGCACGGCAAATCCGACACCTGACGTTGAGTTGGCCGACGCGTTGACCCATGCCGTGGTGCCGTCCAGCGCCAGGGGGACGACGCTGTGGATCCTGCTGGCGAGGTCCAGCGAACTGAGCTGCCTGGGTGTGTGGCTTTGGCCGCCGCGCAGATCGGTCAGCCAGACTCGGCCGCCTCCGCTGTGCGCGGCGAGGGTGCGTGCAGTCTGGCGCTCGGTGCGGGTGGCGGCGTCAAAGCTGCGAGCCCAGCTGAAATGCACGACATCGCTGTGATGAGTCGCGATCTGGCTGGCGACGAGGGCGGTGGGCTGGGCCGGGTCCCAGACCCGCAAGACGGCGGTACCGTTGAGGGGCTGCTCGATATCGGCCAGCAAGGTGGCCGACTCGGTGCCGCCACCGCCCCCGGCCGTTCCACCATCGGTACCGCTGTCCGAATCACCGCCGCCGCCGCCGCAAGCGGTCAGAAACAGGCTCAAACCCAGCACGCTCAATGCACGCTGGGCACGCCGCTTTTCAAAACTGATCATCTGCAAATCCCTGAACTCTTGTTTACAAATATTAATTCCAGCTACGTGTCGTGCCCATGACCCGAACAGGGGGTGTCCGCACCAGGGATGATGCGTTTGCGTAAGATCAAAGCAGCTCAGGGGCCGGTGCAGGCTTGTCGTCCATGCACCAGTCTGGCGCGTTGAAAGGCCGTGGGGGCCGGACGGCGCCTGGCACCCACCTTGCAACAAGCCTTCTGAAACGAGGCCTCAACCGGCCCCTTTTCTTGCGAATCACTGCCACGACGACGGAGGAAGCTAGGCTCCAACGTTCACAGAAAGATCACTGCCCAGATTGACCGGAAAGCTCTGATGACGCCCGGGTCCGTACAGCCGGGACGCCATCACAACTTCCCTGACGCCACGTTGCGAACATCGTTTCGCCGCGCGGTGTCACCTGAAACCACCCCAGGAGGTCCCATGGACGTGATCAGCAGCTTTGCCGCCCGCTACGAGCGCACCCGTGAAGAAGAGATGTCCCTCGAGGACTATCTGGCCGAGTGCAAACGCAGCCCCTTGGCCTATGCCACCGCCGCCGAGCGCATGCTCCGCGCCATCGGTGAGCCCAAGATGGTGGACACCCGGCACGACCCGCGCCTCTCGCGCCTGTTTGCCAACAAGGTGATCAAGGTCTACCCGGCGTTTGCCGAGTTCTACGGCCTGGAAGACGCCATCGAGCAGGTGGTTTCGTACTTCCGCCATGCCGCCCAAGGCCTGGAAGAAAAGAAACAGATCCTCTACCTGCTGGGCCCGGTGGGCGGCGGCAAGAGCTCGATCGCCGAGCGCCTGAAGGCGCTGATGCAGGAGGTGCCGTTCTATGCCATCAAGGGCTCGCCGGTGTCCGAGTCGCCACTGGGTCTGTTTGATGTGGAAGAGGACGGCGCCATCCTGGAGAGCGAATACGGCATCCCGCGCCGCTACCTGAACCGGGTGATGAGCCCCTGGGCCGTCAAGCGGCTGGAGGAATATGGCGGCGACATCCGCAAGTTCCGCGTCGTCAAGCGCCACCCCAGCATCCTGAAGCAGATCGGCATCGCCAAGACCGAGCCCGGCGACGAGAACAACCAGGACATCTCCAGCCTGGTCGGCAAGGTCGACATCCGCAAGCTCGAGAGCTATGCCCAGGACGACCCGGACGCCTACAGCTACAGCGGCGGCCTGTGTCTGGCCAACCAGGGCTTGCTGGAGTTCGTGGAAATGTTCAAGGCGCCGATCAAGGTGCTGCACCCGCTGCTCACCGCCACCCAGGAGGGCAACTTCAAGGGCACCGAGGGCTTTGGCGCCATCCCGTTTGACGGCGTGGTGCTGGCCCACAGCAATGAGAGCGAGTGGAAGACCTTCCGCAACAACAAGAACAACGAGGCCTTCCTCGACCGGATCTACATCGTCAAGGTGCCTTACTGCCTGCGGGTGAGCGAGGAGGTGAAGATCTACGAGAAGCTGATCAAGGGCAGCTCGCTGGGCGCCGCCGCCTGCGCACCGGGCACGCTGAAGATGATGAGCCAGTTCGCCATCCTCACCCGCCTGAAGGAGCCAGAAAACTCCAGCCTGTACAGCAAGATGATGGTCTATGACGGCGAAAACCTGAAGGACACCGATCCGCGCGCCAAGAGCTATCAGGAGTACCGCGACTACGCCGGCGTGGACGAGGGCATGAGCGGCATCAGCACCCGCTTTGCCTACAAGATCCTGTCCAAGGTGTTCAACTTTGACAGCCAGGAGGTGGCCGCCAACCCGGTGCACCTGATGTATGTGCTGGAGCAGCAGATCGAGCGCGAGCAGTTTCCGGCTGATCTGGAGCAGAAGTACACCGCCTTCATCAAGGAGCACCTGTCGCCGCGCTATGCCGAGTTCATCGGCAAGGAGATCCAGACCGCCTACCTGGAGAGCTACAGCGAGTACGGCCAGAACATCTTTGACCGCTACGTCACCTATGCCGACTACTGGATCCAGGATCAGGAGTTCCGCGACACCGACACCGGCGAGGTGTTTGACCGCGCCAGCCTGAACGCCGAGCTGGAGAAGATCGAGAAGCCCGCCGGCATTGCCAACCCGAAGGACTTCCGCAATGAGATCGTCAACTTTGTGCTGCGGGCCCGGGCCAACAACCAGGGCAAGAACCCGCTGTGGACCAGCTACGAGAAGCTGCGCGCGGTGATCGAGAAGAAGATGTTCAGCAACACCGAAGAGCTGTTGCCGGTGATCAGCTTCAATGCCAAGGCCAGCGCCGACGAGGCCAAGAAGCACGAGGACTTCGTTGACCGCATGGTGGCCAAGGGCTACACGAGCAAACAGGTGCGCTTGCTTTGCGAGTGGTACCTCCGCGTCAGAAAGAGCAGCTGAAGCCCCGCCCACCAACAAGGATCGAGGCATTCATGGCTCTGCAGCAAATCATCGACAGGCGCTTGGCCGGCAAGAACAAGTCGATCGGCAACCGCGAGCGCTTTTTGCGGCGCAACAAGGCGCAGATCCGGGACGCCGTCCGTCGGGCGGTGGACGGTCGCGGTATCCGTGATCTGGAGCGCGGCGAAGAGGTGCGCATCCCCAAGAAGGACTTGAGCGAGCCGGTGTTCCACCATGGCTCCGGCGGCCAGCGCGACATGGTCCACCCCGGCAATCAGGAGTACGTGACCGGCGACCGCATCAAGCGGCCGCAGGGCGGCGGCCAAGGCCAGGGCAAGGGCCAGGCCAGCGACTCGGGCGAGGGCGAGGACGACTTCACATTTGCGCTGTCGCGCGAAGAGTTCATGCAGGTCTTTTTTGAGGACCTGGCGCTGCCCAATCTGGTGCGCACCCAGCTGGCCGAGGTCCCCGAGTGGAAAACCCACCGTGCAGGCTACAGCAGCGACGGCACGCCCAACAACCTGCATGTGGTGCGCTCCATGCGCGGTGCGCTGGGCCGGCGCATTGCGCTGGGTGGTGAGTCGCGCCGCGAGCTGCACCGGCTGGAGGCGCAAGCCGCCGAGCTGCGCTTGCAGCCCACCGGCGACCCGGCGCTGCAGCAGCAACTGGCCGAGCTGGAAGCGCGCATGTCCGAGCTGCGCACTCGCCTGGGTCTGATCCCCTTTCTGGACCCGATCGATCTGAAGTTCCGCAGCCGGGTGCGCACGGCCGTGCCCAGTGCCAAGGCGGTGATGTTCTGCCTGATGGACGTGTCGGGCTCGATGGACGAGCAGAGGAAGGAGCTGTCCAAGCGCTTTTTCATCCTGCTCTACCTGTTCCTGACCAAGCACTACGAAAAGATCGACGTGGTCTTCATCCGCCACCACACCCAGGCCCAGGAAGTGAGCGAGGAAGACTTCTTCCACGCTCGCGAGACCGGCGGTACGGTGGTCAGCAGCGCGCTGGAGCTGATGGACCAGATCATCCGCGCCCGCTACTCGCCCGAGCAATGGAACATCTACGGCGCCCAGGCCAGCGACGGTGACAACTGGCACCACGACTCGGGCCGCTGCCGCGAGCTCCTGACTGAAAAGCTGCTGCCCGCCTGCCGCTACTTTGCCTATGTGCAGGTGGCTGAAGAAGAGCAGAACCTGTGGCAGGAGTACACCCGCATCAGCGCCACCCATCCGCAGTTCGCGATGCGCAAGACCACCGAGGCCTCGCAGATCTACCCGGTGTTCCGTGATTTGTTCAAGAAGGAAGGGGCCAGCGCATGAGCACCGACCAGGATCCCCGGCCCGCCGGCGATGTGCGGCGTGAGTACTCGCAAGACCGCCGCTTCAGCGACAACCGCAGCAAGATCCCGCCCGAGGGCGACCGCCGCCGGCCGCGCACGCCGCTGCTGGCACCGCGGCCCGCGCCGCCCCGGCCCGAACATCCGCTGCCCGACCCCAGCGACTGGACCTTCGAGCTGATCGAGCAGTACCACGCAGCCATCCGCGCTGCCGCCGACCGCTATGGCCTGGACACCTATCCCAACCAGCTGGAGATCATCACCGCCGAGCAGATGATGGATGCCTATGCCAGCGTGGGCATGCCGGTGAACTACCGCCACTGGAGCTACGGCAAGGAGTTCATCAGCACCGAGAAGAACTACCGCCGTGGCCACATGGGTCTGGCCTACGAGATCGTCATCAACTCCAACCCCTGCATCAGCTACCTGATGGAGGAGAACACCATGGCCATGCAGGCTCTGGTGATCGCCCACGCGGCCTATGGCCACAACAGCTTCTTCAAGGGCAATTACCTGTTCCGGATGTGGACCGATGCCGCGTCCATCATTGACTACCTGGTCTATGCCCGCAATTACGTGACCGAGTGCGAGGAGCGCTACGGCATCGAGACGGTGGAGCTGTTCCTCGACTCGTGCCATGCGCTGCAGAACCACGGCGTGGACCGCTACCGCCGGCCCAGCAAGAAGTCGCTGGCCGAGGAACTGGCCCAGCGCAAGGAGCGCGAGCACTATGCTCAAAGCCAGGTCAATGACCTGTGGCGCACCGTGCCGCGCCGCGCCGAGAGCGCCGAGGAGGCCCAATCGGCCAAGCGCTTTCCGGCCGACCCGGAGGAAAACCTGCTGTACTTCATCGAGAAGAACGCGCCGCTGCTGGAGCCCTGGCAGCGCGAGGTGGTGCGCATCGTGCGCAAGGTGGCGCAGTACTTCTATCCGCAGCGCCAGACCCAGGTGATGAACGAGGGCTGGGCCACCTTCTGGCACCACAAGCTGCTCAACACCCTGTACGACGACGGCTACCTGACCGACGGCGTGATGATCGAATGGCTGAAGTCGCACACCAATGTGGTCTATCAGCCGCGGGTGACCGACCGAGGCTACAGCGGCTTCAACCCCTATGCGCTGGGCTTCGCGATGTACACCGACATCAAGCGCATCTGCGAGGCGCCGACCGACGAAGATCGCCAGTGGTTCCCCGACATTGCCGGCCAGCCCTGGATCCCGGTGCTGGACCAGGCCATGCGGAACTTCAAGGACGAGAGCTTCATCGGCCAGTACTTGAGCCCCAAGCTGATGCGCGACTTCCGCCTGTTCGCCATCCGCGACGACGACAAGAAGCCTGAACTCGAGGTCAGCGCCATCCACGATGAAGCCGGCTACCGACGCGTGCGCGAAGCCCTGTCGCGCCAATACGACTTGGGCGCCCGCGAGCCCAACATCCAGGTCTGGAAC
>CALRVU010000143.1:0-7412 GCA_943371685.1 Bordetella parapertussis
CTCGCCCAGCAACTCATACCGTCCGACACCATCGACGCGCATCAATTGCGTGTGACCACCTGACACCAGCAAGGCCACGAACGGAAACTCCGGCGGATCGGCAGACAGAAAGGGCGACAGCAGATGCCCCTCGAGATGGTGCACCGCCAAAGTGGGCCGATCGAGCGAGGCGGCCAAGGCGCAGGCCACACCGGCCCCCACCAGCAGCGCCCCCGCCAGGCCGGGGCCTTGGGTGTAGGCCACGGCGTCCAGGGCAGACAGTGGCAGGCCAGCTTCTTGCATGGCTTGGCGGGCCAAAGGCACCACCCGGCGGACATGATCGCGCGAAGCCAGTTCCGGCACCACGCCGCCAAAGGCCTGGTGCATCTGGATCTGGCTGTACAGGGCGTGAGAGAGCAGGCGTGGTGCTGAGCCGCCTTCGAACGCCACCACCGCCACCCCCGTTTCGTCACACGAGGACTCCACCCCCAACAGGGTGAAAGTTCTCTGATCGGCACTCGGAAGTTTTTTCATGGTGCTGGGGTTCAAACCGGTACGAAGTGTCGTCAACTTTATGGAGAATTGACGCAAGATGTGCGCGAAGCCACAGACAGTGGCAGCGAAGTCAAAGCAAAGGCGTTGGGGTCATGAACGAATACAAACTCACAGCTTGGCCGGATCTTCCGACCGAGTTCCGCAAGACGGCGTTCAGACGCATGGTGAGCGAATTGTCGCAGCGGCACGTCACCGAGCCCCATCTGCAGAAGTGCAGTGGGCTGGGTGCACAAGAAGTGAGCAGCTTGCTGAAATACCTGGCTGCAGCGGACATGCTGGACGTGCGCACGGCAGAGCCCGAAAAACCCAAGCGCTGGGGCATGGGCGGCCTGTTTCAGGCTTGGTCAGGGCGCCCCTGAACACCCGGGAAGGCGCTCAATGGCGCTCCCGTGCATGGTTGATGGTGTATTTCGGGATTTCGATGGTGACATCCGTGTCGCTCAGGATGGCCTGACATGACAAGCGGGACTGAGGAGTCAGTCCCCAGGCCTTGTCGAGCAGGTCTTCTTCCAGTTCGTCGGGTTCGCCCAGCGACGCATAGCCTTGCTTGACCACCACATGGCAGGTGGTGCAAGCGCAACTCATCTCACAAGCATGTTCGATGGCGATGCCGTTCTCGACGAGCGCTTCGCAAACTGAGGTGCCGGCGGCGGCTTCGATCTGGTCGCCCTGGGGGCACAAATCGGCGTGGGGGAGGATGTAGATGATGGGCATGGAAAAGTAAGGAAGGGCTAGCCGACGCTCAGAGGGTATCGAGACTGCGGCCGGTCAACGCCGCGCGGATGCCGCGGTTCATCCGCGCTGCAGCGAATGACTCCGTACCTTCCGCCACGGCATCCAGTGCCGCGACGATCTGGTCAGGGTCGTCGGAGAGGGCCGCCTGCCTGAGCCGGGCCAGCAGTTCATTCACCGGGCCCCGCTCTGCGTCGGTCAGCAGATCGCCATCAGCCGCGAGTGCCGCTTCAGTGGCCAGGACCATGCGCTCGGCGTCCACGCGGGCCTCGCGCAAGGCTCGGGCCAGCATGTCCGACTCAGCGCTCGCAAAACCGTCGCGAAGCATCCGCGCCACCTCATCGTCGGCCAGTCCGTAGCTGGGCTTGACCTGGATCGAGGCCTCGACACCGGAGAGCAACTCTCGGGCACTGACGGCCAGCAAGCCGTCCGCATCGACCTGGAACGTGACGCGAATCCGCGCCGCACCGGCCACCATGGGTGGAATGCCGCGCAACTCGAACCGAGCCAGCGAGCGGCACTCGGAAACCAGCTCGCGCTCACCTTGCACCACATGCAAGGACATGGCGGTCTGGCCATCCTTGAAGGTGGTGAATTCCTGGGCCTTGGCCACGGGAATCGTGCTGTTGCGCTCGATCACCCGCTCCACCAGGCCGCCCATGGTCTCCAGACCGAGCGACAAGGCGATGACATCGAGCAGCAGCAACTCACCGTCCCGGGCATTGCCGACCAGGGCATTGGCCTGAATGGCGGCGCCGATGGCCACCACCTGGTCCGGATCCACATCGGTCAGAGGTTCCTGGCCGAACAGATCCGCCACGGCGCTGCGCACTGCCAGCATGCGGGTTGATCCACCCACCAGGACCACGCCTTGCACATCGGCCACCGATGTGCGGGCATCGCGAAGCACTTTGCGCACCGCGCTGAGCGTGCGCTCCAGCAAGGGGCGGGTCAGTTCGTCGAACTGTGAGCGGCTGAGAGGCACGGAAACCACGCCTGCCGACAAGGTCACGGAGAGCGTGGTGTCGGTCTCGCTCGTCAATGCCTCTTTGGCGGCTTTCGCAGCCAGCAGCATCAGCCGCTTGTCTTGGGCGCCAGGAGCCTGCATCCGTGCCTGAGCCAGGGCCCAGTCCGCCACAGCGTGGTCAAAGTCGTCGCCGCCCAGCGCAGCGTCGCCGCCGGTGCCCACGACCTCGAACACACCGCCCGTCATGCGCAGCAAGGACACATCGAAGGTGCCACCGCCCAGATCGTAGATGGCGAACAAGCCTTCACTGCCATGGTCGAGCCCGTAGGCCACCGCCGCTGCAGTCGGCTCATTGATCAGGCGCAACACATTCAGACCCGCCAGGCGGGCCGCGTCCTTGGTCGCCTGGCGCTGGGCATCATCGAAATAGGCTGGCACCGTGATCACGGCACCAAACACATCGTCATTGAAGGTGTCTTCGGCGCGGTAGCGCAGCGTCGCCAGAATGTCTGCCGAAACCTCCACGGGGGTTTTCAAGCCTTGCGCCGTGTCAATGGAAACCATGCCGGGCTGATCGACGAAGCGGTAAGGCAAGCGCTCGTGACCCTTCACATCCGTCAGGCCCCGACCCATCAGGCGCTTGATGGAAGCCAGCGTGTTCGTGGGGTCGCTGCTCTGCAAGGCGGCCGCGTCGTGGCCGATCTGCCGGCCACCGTCGGCGCCGTAGCGCACCACCGAAGGCAACATCACGCGCCCTTGCTCGTCGGGCAGGCATTCAGCCACACCGTGCCGCACCGAAGCCACCAGCGAATTGGTGGTGCCCAGGTCTATGCCGATCGCAATTCGGCGCTGGTGGGGGTCGGGCGCCTGGCCGGGTTCAGATATCTGGAGCAGTGCCATCAGTGGTCAAGGTCAAAAGTCAGGGGTCCAGCGCGTCAATGCGCCGGGCCACATCAGCCCGGAATCGGGCAATGAACATCAGGGAACGGACATGCCCGCTGGCAGCCTCGGCATCGCCGTCAACATCGAGGCACTGCCCGGCTTGTCGCAGGAGCTCCGCCTCGACCCGGGTGACATCCGCATCCAGTGACTCCACAGCAGCCTGAGTGCGGGCATCGTCCAGCGCTTCGCGCCAGGTCATCTGCTGCATCAGAAAAGCGGGTGGCATGGCCGTGTTCCGTTCGGCATTGATCGGCGCACCGCGCAGTTCGCAAAGGTAGGCGGCACGGGACAATGGCGTCTTCAAGCGCGCATAGGCTTCATTGACTCGCACGGCCCACTGCATGGCCAGTCGCTGGGCCGCAGCACCTTCGGCAGCGAAGCGGTCGGGGTGAACCTGCGTTTGCAGTTCACGCCAGCGACGATCCAGCTCCGCGCGCTCCAGGGCAAACTGTCGCGGCAAGCCCATCAGGGCGAAATCGTCGTCGTCAAGCTTCATGGTGCGGCTGGCGGTCAGGGTGGCAAGGCAGGTTCTAGCAAGAAAATGGCGCAGACCTGCTGCGCCATGCTGGCCTCACGCCTGAATTGTCACCGACTCAGGCCCCGTGCTGCAGTGCATCAAACGCGGAAGGACTCACCGCAACCGCAGCGGTCCTTTTCACGCGGATTGTGGAACTTGAAGCCTTCATTCAAGCCCTCACGCACGAAATCCAGCTCGGTGCCGTCCAGATAGGGCAAGCTCTTCGGATCGATGAGCACCTTGACGCCCTGGTGTTCGAACACCACGTCTTCAGGTGCCACCTCGTCCGCGTACTCCAGCTTGTAGGCCAATCCGGAGCATCCAGTCGTCTTGACGCCCAAACGCACACCGACACCCTTGCCCCGCCGGGACAGGTATCGGGTGACGTGCCGCGCTGCAGCTTCGCTAAGCGTAACGGCCATGGCGTCAGCTCGCGCTGCCGGTGTGGCGCGACTTGTAGTCGTCCACAGCCGCCTTGATTGCGTCTTCCGCCAGGATCGAGCAATGGATCTTCACGGGCGGCAGTGCCAGCTCTTCGGCAATGTGCGTATTCTTGATCGCGAGCGCCTGATCCAGCGACTTGCCCTTGACCCACTCGGTCACGAGTGAGCTCGAGGCAATGGCCGAGCCGCAGCCATAGGTCTTGAAGCGCGCATCTTCGATCAAGCCGGTATCCGGATTGACCTTGATCTGCAGCTTCATGACGTCGCCGCAGGCCGGTGCACCCACCATGCCGGTGCCGACCGACTCATCGGCCTTGTCAAACGCACCCACGTTGCGCGGGTTCTCATAGTGGTCAACGACCTTGTCGCTGTATGCCATGGTGTTTTCTCCTGAACGTCAGGAAGCAGCGCTCAGTGCGCGCTCCACTGGATGGTTGAAATGTCGATCCCGTCGCGGTACATGTCCCACAGTGGGGACAGCTCGCGCAGCTTGGCCACGCGGTCTTTCAGGGTGGCAATCGCGTATTCGATTTCTTCGACGGTCGTGAAACGGCCGATCGTCATGCGCAGGCTGGAATGCGCCAGCTCGTCGCTGCGACCCAGCGCCCGCAGCACATAGCTCGGCTCGAGGCTGGCCGAGGTGCATGCGGAACCCGAGGAAACCGCCAGACCCTTGACACCCATGATCAAGGACTCGCCCTCCACGTAGTTGAACGAGATGTTCAGGTTGTGGGGCACCCGATGGACCATGTTGCCGTTGATGAAGGTCTGCTCGATCTCGGACAGGCCCGCCACCAAGCGCTGATGCAGTGCGCTGATGCGCGCATGCTCCTCGGCCATTTCAAGCTTGGCGATCCGGAAGGCTTCGCCCATGCCCACGCACTGGTGGGTGGGCAAGGTGCCCGAGCGCAGACCGCGCTCATGCCCGCCGCCGTGCATCTGGGCCTCAAGGCGGATGCGCGGCTTGCGGCGCACATAAAGCGCTCCGATGCCCTTGGGGCCATACGTCTTGTGCGAAGCCAGGCTCAACAGGTCCACCGGCAACGTGGTCATGTCGATGGCCACCTTGCCGGTGGCTTGGGCCGCATCCACATGGAACACCACACCGCGCTCACGGCACAGCGCGCCCAGGGCCACGATGTCCTGGATCACACCGATCTCGTTGTTGACGAACAGCACGGAAGCCAGGATGGTGTCCGGGCGGATCGCCGCCTTGAACACCTCGAAGTCAAGCATGCCATCAGCCTGCACGTCCAGATAGCTGACTTCAAAACCCTGGCGCTCGAGCTCACGCATCGTGTCCAGCGTGGCCTTGTGCTCGGTCTTCACGGTGATCAGGTGCTTGCCTTTGCCCTGGTAGAAATGCGCAGCACCCTTGATGGCCAGATTGATCGACTCGGTCGCGCCACTGGTCCAGACAATCTCTCGCGGATCGGCATTGATCAGCTCAGCGACCTGTGCACGAGCCTTCTCGACGGCGGCCTCAGCCTCCCAACCCCAGGCATGACTGCGCGATGCCGGGTTGCCAAAGTGCTCGCGCAGCCAAGGGACCATCACGTCAACCACGCGCGGATCGACCGGCGTGGTCGCGCCGTAGTCCATGTAAATCGGAAAATGGGGAGTCATGTCCATGATGTTCTTCTTTGATTCCAAGCTAGCGCCCGCCGGCACGCCGGCCCAGCGCTGGAACTGGATTACTTGGAGAAGGCGTTGCCCAGGGCAAACACCGAATTCGGCGCCGTGATCTTGATCGGTTTGACCACCGGAACCGACGAAATGGCGCGCTTGATGGGCGCCTCCTCGATCGAGAATCCCTTGGCCAGTTGGTCATCGACCAGCTTGCGCAGGCTGATGGAATCGAGGTACTCGATCATCTTGGCGTTCAGATTGGCCCACAGTTCGTGGGTCATGCAGCGTCCGGCATCGTCGCCCATGCAGTTTTCCTTGCCGCCGCAGCCCGTCGCATCAATGGGCTCATCCACGGCGACGATGATGTCGGCGACGCTGATCTCGTCAGCCTTGCGGCCCAGCGAATAGCCACCGCCTGGGCCCCGGGTGCTCTCCACCAGTTCATGCCGGCGCAGCTTGCCAAACAGCTGCTCCAGGTACGACAGGGAAATCTGCTGCCGCTGACTGATCGCCGCCAAGGCAACCGGCCCATTGTTGGAGCGCAATGCCAGATCGATCATCGCGGTGACCGCAAAACGGCCTTTGGTGGTCAAACGCATGGAACTCTCCTGTCAATACAAAGATGCCCGAATCGGGCTCATCCATCCTGCATCAGGGCCCGCAAGGCCACCAACGTTGCTGGGTGGCGGCCCGCTTAACCTGAGCAATTCACTCGATTATAGACGAAGCCGAGTCTTTTAGTGGGGCATCGTTACCAAGGAGTTCACAGTGCAGTGCGCCCGGTATTCATGGGGCTTTGGTCGGTCGGGTGGCCAGCGGCGTCAAGCCGCTGTCGTGGCCCGAGGCGCCGAACGCCTGTTCGCGCAGTTGCGCCAGTTGGTCACGGATGCGGGCGGCCTTCTCGAACTCCAGGCTGCGGGCATGTTCCAGCATCTGCTTCTCCAGCGCCTTGATGCGTTTGCCCAGGTCCTTTTCGCTGAGGGTTTCCACCTCTGCCGCCTGCTGAGCCAGACGCAGATCGTCCTTGCCTGACTTGTCGACCACCACGCCGTCGATCATCTCGCGCACTTGCTTGCGGATGGTCCGCGGCACGATGCCGTGCTCCAGGTTGAACGCGATCTGAGTTGACCGCCGGCGGGCCGTCTCGCTCATGGCCTTGCGCATCGACTCGGTGATCTTGTCGGCATACAGGATCGCCCGTCCATTCTCATTGCGCGCCGCCCGGCCAATGGTCTGCACCAGGCTGCGCTCTGCTCGCAAGAAACCTTCCTTGTCAGCATCAAGAATGGCCACCAGCGACACCTCGGGAATGTCCAGCCCCTCGCGCAGCAGGTTGATGCCCACCAGCACATCGAACACCCCCAAGCGCAGGTCGCGCAAGATCTCGACCCGCTCGACCGTGTCGATGTCCGAGTGCAGATAGCGCACCTTCACGCCGTTGTCGGTCAGGTAGTCGGTCAATTGCTCGGCCATGCGCTTGGTCAGGGTGGTGATCAGGACCCGCTCGCCCTTCTCCACCGTCTCGCGGATCTCCTGCAGCACATCGTCGACTTGGTGGGTGGCCGGTCGAACCTCCACCAGGGGATCGACCAGCCCGGTCGGCCGCACCAGTTGCTCGACCACCTGGCCGGCATGGGTCTTCTCGTAG
>CALRVU010000144.1:0-7381 GCA_943371685.1 Bordetella parapertussis
AAGCCCGGCCATTGCTGAGCGAAGTACGGACGCAGCATGTGCTCCAAGCCTAGGTACTTGGGCTTGACCCAAGCCATGAGCCGCCTCCAGAACACCACGAGACTCATCCCCGACAGAAAGCGTTCCAGTTGCGTCACTTGCATTCTTCCAACCCAATTCAGGTCGGCATAAATACTCTGTCTGGTTGGTTTCACTGACCAAACTCTCGTAAAGTTAGGCTGAATTGATCAGCGACTCCAGAGACGCGGTGTATTGATGTACAGGTTGGTCATCTGCGCATGAGTTAATCCAAATGCGTCACTGGCAAACAAACACACTTACATACCACTTCGTCAGTTGCAGGGACTCTCTGAGTACAACCTTGTGACCTGCCTTGTTCATTCTCTCGGCAATCGTATGTGCCGCCTCTACTTCCTCCGGTGCATTGAAGCGGATCTCATTCGATGTTATTCCGTATCCGGGCTGTTGGTTGACGCTGTCAGGCAAGAAGCGTAAGCGCCATCTGCCGGATTCATTTGGTTTCTTCAGAGCGAGCACATCCTTTGCAATGGGTTCGGACGATGCTCGCTTGCCAGCACAGTAGAAGACATCCACATCCATGCTACCAATCGCCGATCGCTCTACGGAGTCCTTGTAGGAAGCTGAATTTGGGGTTGGTTGCTGCCTTACAGTTGATTCGTCGCGGTAGAAAGCTGAACTTTCACTTGCGGACTGCTTGACTTCGGGGGTGCTTGCGCTGACGGCCAAGACGCTCAGCAGTTTGTATCGGAATGGATCCTCAGCTAGCGACTCGATGAGGACCCGGAGGGCCTCTTCGTCCCTTGTGGTTTTGTCTTTTCGTTCGAGAATCTTTCGAACTTCTTGATATAGATCAAATGAGAGTTTTCGGCCAGATTCAGTTTCCTTGAGTTTCGCTTCGGCTTCTCTGATGCGCCCTTCAGCCGCCTTTAGGTCGATGTCCAGCTTCTGGGTTTGATTCTGAAGGCTTTTTAGCTCTGCGTCCAACGGTAGAGCCTTCCAAGCAGCAAACACGGCGATGGAAGTAGATATGAGAATGAGTGCTTTTGATACGCTGTCGATTGTGACGTGCATGATCTATGCTCCTCGATGTGCGGGCGACGCCTTAGGCCCATCAGCAAAACCTTCCGCGACGAAATTGATGCAACAATTTGTGATGTGGCATGTCTTTGCTGCTGGCGCGCTGATCCGACACGGATAGACAAGTGACAAGGACGGCAATTTCTTTAGATAGACTTTGTCAGGTGCTCGCAGCTCTGGCAAGCATTTTGAGTCGGATGTGGCCACTCGCACTGCCTGCGAGTTGCGTGGACATCATTCAATGGAATGATGATTTCGCCGTGGTATCGCAATAGCCGCGCTCAGGCGGCCGCTTGGGGCTCAAGCCGCCTGCGCCGCCGTATCAAACAACCCCAGATACCGCGTCAACTCCAGCTGCCGCACCAACGCATCAAACGGCTCGGTGGGCAGGCCGGGGAAGGGCTGCCAGTCGACGCCGGGGCGGATGGGGGCGCTCAGGTCCATGCGGCCGTGGCCGGCGGTGCCGGTGGGTAGGAACTGGTGGGCGCGGGGCATGTGGTCATGCGGCACCAAGCCCAGGCCCTGATAGGCGGTGGGCAGGGTGGGGATGGTCTGGGTGACCAAGTCTTCGTTGTGCAGCAGGGGTTGGCCGCTAGCTTGCAGCTGGCGGGTGCGCATGGCGTAGAACAGGATGAACTGCTCCAGCGGGTTGGCCATGGCGGCCAGTTGGCGCGAAAGGGTGGGGTCCATTGCGTCGCACAAGGCCAGCAGGCGGGGCAGGCGCAGTTGCTGCCAGTTCTGCAGGTGCTGGGCGTCGCTGGTCTGGCGGCCGGCGTCATAGGTCCACAGTGAGGTGAACATGGTGTAGGGGTTGCGGGCGAGCACCACGCCGCGGCAAGCCAATGCACAGAAACAGCATTTGCTGAAGTTCCTGATGCGCTAATTGGGCGTCCGACGAAAATGCGCTTCAGCCGAGCTGGGTCTTGCGCTTCTGCAGCGTCAGCTACAGCCTGCGCCGTCTGAAGAGATCCCTTGCCGCCAGTACCTGCCTTCTCGAGCATCGGAGGCACGAGTGGCGCTAGGGCCATGTCTCGGCAATTTGCTCAGCAGTCTGGGCATGAAGCGGCCCCGTGCCTCCTGCAAGAATGGTTATGCATTCTTCAGTTGTACCCCGCATCCAAGCACTCGGTCCAAGTCAGTGCAAAGACCAGGACTAGCGCCGCCCTGATACTTCGCGGCTCGGAACGGACCAGCACAGTCCTTGGCGTTGTGGAGTGAGCAGTACCGTCGGGTGAACTTTGGGCATGCGCAGTGGATGCGGGTGCTGAGGCAACTACGCGTCAATCGACGAGTAGTTACATCTTGTTCGTGCTCAGTTGATCTTTGTTATCACAGCAGAAAAAAGCGTCGCGTCTTGAATGTCATTTGTTGCTTCGCCTGCGCCGACGATGAAATCAACATATTGACCTGCTGCGAGTGTCAATTGAAAGCTGAAATTCACTTGAGTTCCAAGTATTTGTGGGTAGTAGATTTCTGGTGCTGTGGCGTTCGTGTAAATTCTTGCACTTATGCCGTCGTAGCCATTTGCACCCACGTGATTAAAATAGCCGCTTATCTGGTAAGTGCCGGCGACGCTTGATTTCCAGCGACGAACTGTGGATTGCACTGCTGGCAGGCTAGGAGCGGTTGTTACTTTTCCGTTTGGATGCGTTCCATCTCTCGAAATTTGCGTCCAGTAGGTAGAGTTGGCGCCGGTAACCCACTTGGTGCCATCGGATATCAGTTTGGTAAAGCTGCAGGGGCAGTAGTACTCGGCGGGGGCCTTGATCCATCCGTAGGTCCATCCGTTTTTCCCTTGAGTTAGGGAGAAGTTGACCTGAGAATTTGCCACCTCTTGAGCATTCGCTGATGTGGCGAGCAAGGTTGCGATAATGGATGCATAAAACTTAATCTTGATTGTCATGCTATTTGTAGCTGGTAGAGTAGTTTTAATTCGCTGTCCCGAAGGGGCGTGTTCAGGAGAAAGCACGTGATGTGCAGACGGGCTAAGCACGGCCTGTATCGCTAGACGCTGCAAGGCGGAAGAAGGTCGTTTTTAAGTCACGTTTTGACTCTGGAATGCCGGTCTGAAATGGATCAGCAGGCGATAGAGCTAGCAATTCCATACGTTGCACTTTGCCCGCCGCTCGCTACGCTGGCAAGCATTTTGAGTCGAGTGTGGCAACTTGCACGAAGGGCGAATTGCAGCAGCATCATTCAATGGAATGATGGCCAGTGCGGTGTGTCGCTATAGCCGCAGCTCGTGCGGCCTTCGGGGCTCAAGCCGCCTGAGCCGCCGTATCAAACAACCCCAGATACCGCACCAACCCCAATTGCCTTACCAACGGATCAAACGGCTCGGTGGGCAGGCCGGGGAAGGGCTGCCAGTCGGCGCCGGGGCGGATGGGGGCACTCAGGTCCATGCGGCCGTGGCCGGCGGTGCCAGTGGGGAAGAACTGGTGGGCACGCAGCATGTCGTCGTGCGGCACCAGGCCCAGGCCCTGGCAGGCGGTGCGCATGGTGGGGATGGTCTGGGTGACCAGGTCTTCGTAGTGCAGCAGGGGCTGGCCGCTGGCTTGCAGCTGGCGGGTGCGCATGGCATAGAACAGGATGAACTGCTCCAGCGGGTTGGCCATGGCGGCCAGCTGGCGCGACAGGGTGGGGTCCATCGCGTCGCACCAGGCCAGCAGACGGGGCAGGCGCAGTTGCTGCCAGTTCTGCAGGTGCTGGGCGTCGCTGGCCTGGCGGCCGGCGTCGTAGGTCCACAGGGACGTGAACATGGCGTAGGGGTTGCGGATCAGTGCCACGCCGCGCCAAGCATGGCGGGGGTTGAACACGCCTTGCTTGAGCAGCAGGTGGGTGGCGCCGGGCTTGAGGGCGTTGCCCAGCAGGCGCTGCACCTCGGCGCGGGGCACGCGGTTGGCGGGCCACACGCGCAGCAGTTTGAACAGGGCGACCTCGGCCGATGTGTTGCCGGCGTGCAGGTCGTGCACCACCTGCACTTGCGGGTGGACGGCGCAGGTGCGCAAGAACAGCGTCTCACCAGAGCGGGCCATGGAGCCCAGTTGCACCACGCGGAGGTCGTTGGCAGGCATGGCGGGGCTTTCTCGGTCGGGGTCGGGGTCGGGTGGGGTGTTGCGGCTTGCTGGGGGCGCTCAGCGGCCGGTGGTGGCCAGGGTGTGCATCAGCGGATGGTGCACACTTTGGTGTGTAGCTTGGTGCAGCACCGCCGCAGGCACGGCTGGCGCCGTTGCCACGGGGGCGGGCTGAACGCTGGGCTGGGCTGGCGGCTGCATCACCGGCGCCGGCAGTGCACCGGGCTCGATGGGCTCGGCCGCCAGCCACTGGGCCATGCGGGTGCCCCAGGTGTGGCGGGCCAGCAGGGCGGCGTCGGGGCGGGCGGGCAGGGGCAGGCTGTCCAGCCAGCCTTGGTCGACCACGGCCTCGGCCAGGGCTGGGCGGTTGGCGTCATAGCGCAGCACGCGTTCGGCAGGCAGGCAGGCTTCGTCCAGCGCGCTGTTGTGGTTGGTGATGACCCGGCCGCCGATGGCGGTGGCGGTATAGACGCGGTCATGCACGCCGTGCTGCCAGTTGGGGTCAAAGTTGACCAGGCCCAGGTAGTGGGGCAGCAGCCTGGCAATGTCGCCATGCTGGATCTGGCCGACATGGCGGAAGCCGGGCACGTCGCCCAGCAGGGCTTGCCAGCCGGTGCCAAAAAAGTCCACCGGCAGGCCGGCCAGGCTGCGCACGGCCGCCAGGCGGCGCTCGCGCTTGAACCAAGAGTCCACCGCAATGGCCGCCGTCAGTGGTGCGCCGCCGGCCAGCACATCGGCCGGCGCCAGGCCCAGGCTGGCGGCCAGGGTGCGGGCGGGCAGGGGGTGGGCGTCGGCGGCCAGCAGGGCGTCTTGGGCTTGTTGCAGGCGCGGCGCGGCCACTTGGCGGCCCAGCAGGCGCTGCAGTAGGGCCGACAAACTCTCGCCCACGGGGCTGCCGCCCAGCTCGCCGCCGATGGTGCCGATCACGCAAAAGCGGCTTTGCGGCTCCACCGGCGCGGCCTCGGGCGTGCCGGGCAGGGCGAGGTGCGGGAAGGCGGCAAAGGGCAGATAGCGCCAGGCCACCGGCAGGGCGGCGCCCAGCCAGTCGCGGTAGCCGGCCTCGGGGGCCAGCAGGCTCAGGCGCGGGTTGTTGGCGGCGGCGGTCAAAAACTCGCGCGTGGCGGGCACCCGGGCCAGGTCATAGATCAGCGCATCCAGCAGATAGACCGACACGGTGGCTTGATCAAAGTGCTGCCACAGCGGCTGGCCGCCCACGCGCAGGCCCAGCGGCACCGGCCCCAAGGACAAGATGCCGGCCACGCGCTCGCGCGGCAGGCGGGCCAGGGCTTCAGCGTCGCGCGGCAGGGTCAGTACGCGGGCCTCCAGGCCCTGGCAGGCCAGGCCGGCGGCCATGCGCTCGGCCACGCTGGTCACGGCGCCCAGCGGGTGGTCAAAGGCCAGCACGGCCATCAGATTTCGGTGGCTGGTGCTCATGTCAGTGGGCCTGTTGGTGGGCGGTTTGTTGGGCGGATTGGTCAGCCGTTGGGTCGGCGCTTGGGTCTTCGGTGGGGGCGCCAAACACCCAGCTGTCGTCGGCAATGCCGCCAAAGTCGGCCTGCATGGCGCGGGCCACGGTGCGCTCGCGCGGCGACGTGGCGATCTTGCGCAGCGTCACCTTCATGAAGGCGGCTTGCTCTTTCGCGCAGGGCCGCACGTTCACGTCCAGCCATTGCGACTGGGCGATCTCGAACCGGTGCTCAAACCAGCCCAGGTACCAGAACCAGTCGGTGTAGTAGACCCAGGAGTTCTCGTTCAGTGCGCGCAGGTGGGTCGGGTCTTGCCAGGCAGTCAGGGCCTTTTCATAGGGCACTTCGATCTGGAACTCGCCACCTTCTTTCAGCAGGGTCAGCACATTGCCCATCAGGCGGGGCAGGTCAGGCACATGCTCCAGCACATTGTTGGCATAGACCAGCTCCAGGCAGCCGGGCTCCAGCAGCACGTCGGTGCCGCGCTCGCCAGCCAACGTCAGCGGGAAGGCCTGCGGCTGGCCCAGGTCCAGCACCAGATCGGGCTGGGCGCGGGCCAGGATGTCGATGTTCAGCCAGCCGGGCTTGTAGTCTTTGCCCGACCCCAGGTTGACGCGGCCGGGCCGCCAGGGCCCGGTGGCCCGGGTCTTGCCCCAGGCCTGGAAAAAGCCTGCGCCAAAGGCCAGCAGGTCGGCATAGGCGTTGATCGGGTCGTGGCTGGCAAAGCCGGCCAGCTTGGCCTCGACCTGGGCGCACCAGGCGGGGCTGCCAAACTGCTGGGTAAACATGGCCTCCAGCGCATCGGGTTGATCCTCAGGCAGCCAGAAAACGGCGTCTTCAAACGCGGCGGCGGGCTGAGTCTGGGCGCAGCGCTCCGAAATGACCGGCGTGCCCAGCGACAGGGCATGGAAGGCCCGCGCCTGCTCAAACCGGCTGCTCTCGTAAAAGTGGCAGTTCAGCACCGCCTTGGCTTGCTTGACGAAGTGGTCGCGCTCAGCGCCATACAGCGGGTGGTCAAAGGTCGCCACCTTCCAGCCGCAGGCCTCGACCCGCTTCAGATAGGCCTGGCGGCGCGGGTTCATGCTGCCAAAGAACAGCAGGTCGATCGGCCGCTCGGCCAGCGGCAGGGCGCTGCCATCGTTCAGGTAGGGTGCGTAGCCAAAGGGCACGATGGGCACATCGGCCGGATCGTGCGCATAGCTGGGCAGGTTGGCGGCGTCGTAGTCCACCACCGCGGCGCCGCGCAGCAGGTTGATGTAGTCAGCGCTCACCCGGGCGCCGCCCTGGCCCAGTTGCTCCAGGTTGACGAACACGCAGGCGTGGCGCCGCTGCCAATCGGCCGGAAACCCCAGGTGCGCGCCAAAGACGAAGTTGACCGCGTCCTCGCGCAGGCGGTTCTTGGCAATGCTGACCTCGGCGCCCATGCGGCTGAACTGGTGGCGGAAGAACCGCGCCTGGTCCAGAAAGCCCAGCGAATGGACATAGCCGGCCGGTTGGATGATGGCCAGGTGGACGGGGGGCAACTGCAGGGATGACATGGTGAGGGTCCTCGGCCGGCACAGGCCGACGCTGCCGTCGATGGTGCCAGCCGGCCCTGCCGACTAAAGCCCGAAGAGCCGGGTCGGCCCCGGTCAATTCAGTGCGGTTTGTGGGCCACTTCAGCGGCTGCCGCCAGCGCCACGGGCGGCAGGCCGGCTTGCTGGCGCTCGAACATGCGCAGCAGCAGGGCCTCGTAGTTGCGGG
>CALRVU010000145.1:0-7316 GCA_943371685.1 Bordetella parapertussis
AGGTCAAGCTGGACGCGGACTTCAACAACAAGACCTTTGGCCGGATCGACCAGTCGATCGCCATGGGCGCCTTGTTCACCGCCTATCACCTGGGTTGCAAGGCCATCATCGCCCTGACCGAGTCCGGCTCGACCGCGCTGTGGATGAGCCGGCACAACATCCGGGTGCCCATCTTCGGCCTGACCAGTCAGGCGGGCTCGCAAACGCGCATGGCGCTCTACCGCAATGTGCGGCCGATCCTGATGCCCAGTTTCACTGACCGGGACCAGGCGCTGGCCGAGGCTGAGCGCGTGCTGGTAGAGAAAGGCGTGCTGCGGCCGGGCGATACCTACGCCATCACCTGTGGCGAGCCCATGGGCTACCCCGGCGGCACCAACATGCTGAAGATCTGCCGGGTGGCTTGACCCGGCGCAGTCCTCAGCCGGCCTGAACGGTGGCGATCATCGCCGCCACCTTCTGGCTGGCATTGCGCACCACCAGTTGCATGCTGGTCTGATCGCGGCCGAACACGCGGAACAGCTCATCGGCAAAACCCTGGCCGATGCGCTCCACGCCGCTGAAGTCGAGCTCGGCCTCACGGAAGTTGCCCAGCCGCGACGCCACTCTGCGGGCCTGGGCCCGCGATTCCAGCGACACATGCTCGCTGGTCATCAGTCGCAGCGGCAGCCGGGTACGCTCGATGCCGTAGCTGGCGCCGTCCAGGCTGGCGGAGCGCAAGACCTCGTCAAGGGTTCGTTCGGTGTCCAGTGCAATGGCCATGTAGATGGCACTGCCGGCCTGGCGCATGGCCTTGCCGCGCACCCAGTGCGACGGATCCCAGTCGCGGTGCTGGAAGGCCACGGCATTGGCATGCAGGTCGAACACATCGGCCAGCCGGGACGTGAAGAACAAGCCGCGTCCGGTGTGCCGCGCCGGGCTGCTGGTCAGGCGGCCCTTGCTCAGCTCCAGCATCGCTGCACCGGGGTCGTCAATGGCGAAGCCCTCGCGGATCTTGTCGAACAAGCCACGTCCGTCATCCGACACCAGCAACTGCACATGGCTGGCGGTTTGCCGCATGGACAGGGTGACCTGCGTGCCTTCACTGTGGTCGATGGCGTTGTTCAGCAGCTCGGTGAAGGCATGCTGCATCATCTCGCGCACGGTGGGCGTGAGGTTGAAGTAAGGTGCGAAGTCCTTGGCCCAGGGGCGATCCTCGTCCAGGCCGACCAGCGGATAGCGCTGGACGATCTGGCGCATCAGGCCGGGCTGGTAGAGCGGGCGGCAGATCGGGCCGGAGCGCTGCAGCCATCCGCAATCGGTCAGCTGGCGGATCAGTTGCCGCGCAGCGCTGACCGAGCAGCCGGCGCGCAGCGCGACTCGCTTGGCCAAGCCAGGCGAGGGGTCCTGTGCCAGGGCGGTAATCCATTGCGTAGCAGCGGCAAGTGAAATGCGGGTCATCTGGGGTCTCCGCGGCGTCAAGCGCGTGGGGTAGGGGGGCGATCAAACATGGGCACCAGTCTTGCTGGAACTTGAGGGCTGCAAGTCCGGGAAAAGATCCCTGAATCTGCCCGTTTTGTCGCGAACATCGGGAGTGCGACGACGCGCCTTGCGGCGCGCCGGCTGCGCACTCGTTAGAATTTGGGGAGTTACAACGCGGTTACAGCGCGCCAGAACGGGACCCCGGAGCACAGCAGCACCGGCCGTTCGGGCACCAGTGCACCGCGTGCATTGCCGGTTTTCAACTCTGTCGGAGCAGCCATGCCCCTCGTTTCCATGCGCCAGTTGCTGGACCACGCCGCCGAATGCGGCTACGGGATCCCAGCTTTCAATGTCAACAACCTGGAGCAGGTTCAGGCCGTGATGATGGCCGCCGATGAAGTCGGCGCGCCGGTCATCCTGCAAGCCAGCGCCGGTGCCCGCAAGTACGCCGGCGAGGCATTCATCAAGCACCTGATCCAGGCGGCCGTCGAGGCCTATCCGCACATCCCGCTGGTCATGCACCAGGACCACGGCCAGAGCCCGGCCATCTGCCGCGGCGCCATCGATCTGGGCTTTGGCTCGGTGATGATGGACGGCTCGTTGCGCGAGGACGGCAAGACACCCGCCAGCTTCGACTACAACGTCGATGTGACCCGCAAGGTGGTGGACATGGCGCACGCCGTGGGCGCCACGGTGGAAGGTGAGCTCGGTTGCCTGGGCAACCTGGAGACCGGCGAGGCCGGCGAAGAAGACGGCATCGGCGCCGAAGGCAAGCTGGACCACAGCCAGATGCTGACCGACCCCGAAGAAGCCGCGGTGTTCGTCAAGGCCACCCAGCTCGACGCCTTGGCCATTGCCATCGGCACCAGCCACGGCGCCTACAAGTTCAGCCGCAAGCCCACTGGCGACATTCTTGCCATCAGCCGCGTCAAGGAGATCCATGCCCGGATCCCCAACACCCACCTGGTGATGCACGGTTCGTCGTCAGTGCCGCAAGAGCTGCTGGCGCAGATCAACCAGTATGGCGGCAAGATGAAGGAGACCTTCGGCGTGCCGGTCGAGGAAATCCAGGAAGCCATCAAGTTCGGCGTGCGCAAGATCAACATCGACACCGACATCCGCCTGGCCATGACCGGCGCGGTGCGCAAGTTCATGTTCGAGAACCCCGACAAGTTCGATGCCCGTGAATGGCTCAAGCCTGCCCGCGAAGCCGCCAAGGCGGTGTGCAAGCAGCGCTACATGGAGTTCGGCTGTGAAGGTCAGGCCGGCAAGATCAAGCCGATCACGATGATCGACATGGCTGCTGCTTATGCGGCCGGCAAGCTGGCCCAGCGTGTGATCTGAGCCTTCGTCGGACGGCACCAACTCCGTCCGGTGATCAAGAATGCCCGCGCAAGCGGGCTTTTTTTTGGAGATGCGCCACGGATCGGATCCAATTCAGCTTGGGGATCGACGTGAGGGAGGTTTCGATGCGGTCGACCGAATTGCAAGTGCTGGCGGAGCGTTTGGCCGATGCTGAGTTGGCCCCGGAGATCAAAGTTGCCCAGGGGCGCGTTCAAGGCGCCCGGGTGCTGGTCTTTCTGGAGGGCGAGGTGTCGGCCTTTGACCGTCTGTGGTTGGCGGTGTTTCTCCCGGGCGGCGAGCCCATGCTGCTGCCCCTGCAGAAGGAGCCTGACTCGGACAGCCATCAAGCTCAGATCCATCTGGGCTTGATCGTCGAGAAGATGCTGGTCTACGGCCTTCGTGGCGAATCATTGCAGAGGCTGGCCCATGAACCTCAGACCTATCGGCTGGACCGGGTCTTGTGTCGCAACATGGACGAGATCAACAAGAACATCCGCTGGAATGGCCGGATCGATTGCTACTCAACTCGCGTCTACGCCGCACTCAACTCGTTTCAGCACCTGGAGGCTCAAGCCGAGCTTGCAAGCTACTGCCTGGTCTCGATCGGCTACACCGCACTGGAGCGCGCCGATGATCCGACCTCGCTGCGTGTGTTCAGGGCGCTTCGCGTCCTCTTCAAGGGGCATCTCCACGAATTGCAAGGCGATCCACGATTTTCGCTCTTGACCCACTTGATGCACCACGCCCTCCATCTGAAAAGACCATTGCTGTTCGAGCGCCTGGTGCAACTCAACCTGGACTCTCTCGACCAACTGCCAGCATCTCCGTCAGGCGCGTCCAATGCCATGGTGATGATCCTGCTCTCTGGGATCTACTATTTTGAGCTGGGCATGCGAGAGCGCGCGCTCGAGATATTCGCCAAGGCTGACCCGACGTTCCGCCTGGCCGTTCAGCTGTTCCCCCGCGACCTGGCCAAGTTCCGAGAACTCACTGTGCTGTGCGATCGAGCCTATCTGGCGCAAGTGGGCTTGGCAGCCTCGAGAGGCGGGCGGGCCCTTCGCCCCGAGCTGGGCATCACGATGTTTGACACCATGTACGTTGCGGGCGAGGTGTCGCGGCTGTTGGGCCCCGAGCCCAAGAAGCGAGTGGGCGGATGGATGCGTGAGTTGGTCAAGGCCCGCAAAGCCGAGCTCCAGAGGCTCTCTGTTGCTGAGAGGGCGGGCGGTGAGGGGCTTGGATTGAGTTGAGCGCACTTACAATGAGGTGCCGTCTCGAACCCAACCGCCATGAACGACGCTCTGCACGAAAGCTCCTTGCATTCCCTCCCTCTGCTGGCCCGTGGCAAGGTGCGCGACAACTATGCGGTGGGTGATGACCGATTGCTGATGATCGCCTCAGACCGGTTGTCGGCGTTCGACGTGGTGATGGGTGAGCCGATTCCGGGCAAGGGCGCCCTGCTCACGCGCATGGCGTTGTTCTGGTTTGATCGTCTCTCGCATGTGGTGCCCAACCACCTGACCGGTGACGCGCCTGAGTCGGTGGTGGCGGCCGACGAGCTCGCGCAGGTCAAGGACCGTGCCATGCTGGTCAAGCGCCTGCGGCCGCTGCCGGTCGAGGCCGTGGTGCGGGGTTATCTGGCCGGTTCCGGCTGGAAGGAATATCAGCAGAATCAGGCGGTCTGCGGTGTCGCCCTGCCGGCCGGGCTGAAGAACGCTTCCCGCTTGCCCGAGCCCATCTTCACGCCAGCCACCAAGGCTGACATGGGCGAGCACGACGAGAACATCTCGTTCGAGCAGATGGTCGCCAAGATCGGCCTTGAACTGGCCGAGCAGGTGCGCAGCGTCTCGATCCGCCTGTATCAAGAGGCAGCGGCCTTCGCCCTGACCAAGGGCATCATCATTGCCGACACCAAGTTCGAGTTCGGCCTGGACGCCGATGGCACGTTGACGCTGATGGACGAGGTGCTGACGCCCGACTCCTCGCGCTACTGGCCGGTCGAGGGCTATGTCGAAGGCAGCAACCCGCCCAGCTACGACAAGCAGTTCGTGCGCGACTGGCTGGAGCAGGCCCAGGTGGGTGGCCAGCTGTGGGACAAGACGGCGCCGGCACCGGCGCTGCCCCAGGCCGTGGTGGACAACACCGCCGCCAAGTACCGTGAAGCGCTTGACCGTCTGACCGCCTGAGGTCGTCGCCATGGCCTCCCGACTCATCGAACGCCTGGATCAGGCCATCGCGAAGGCCGAAGACCCTGTCCAGCGTGAATGCCTGAAGGCTGAACGTGCCGGCGCGCTGGCCCGTCATGGCCTGCTGGCCGAAGCCCGCTTTGCCTTGACGGGCGTGCGGACCCAGAGTCAGCGGCATCGCTCGGCGCTGCTGGGGGCCTGGGTCAGTCTGATTGATGGTCAGATCGACCACTTTGAAGCGGTGGCTCCCAAGGCTTTGGCCAAGTTCGAGCGTGCCCATGAATTGGCAGATGCGGCGGCCGACAACAGCATGAAGGCGCTGGCTTCCGCCTGGATGGCCAACGCCTGCTTCAATGCTTCCAATGTGCCGGCCATGTTGGGCCATTTGCGCCAGACGCTGGAGCTGGCGCCGGCGGAGCTTCACAGTGCGCGGGCGCGGGTCGGGCTGGTGCTGGCCGATGCCTATCGCTTTGCGGGCGATGACGAGCGCTCGCAAGCCTGGTATCTGAAGGCCCGCGAGCATGCCAGTGCCGAGGGCGACACCTCGATGATCAGCGCCCTTCTCCACAACATTTCGGCCATGCGCTCCGCACGCATCAGTCTGGACGACGCATTTGGCCAGGCCGATCGCGACATGGCGGCCAAAGCCCTGCTGGAGGCCGAGTCGACCGCCAACTACGACTGGGGCGCCGGTGCTGCCGCACTGGCCGCCATGGTGCCGGTCATCCGAGCCCAGTTGCTCGCGGTGCTCGGTCGCCACGAGGAGGCGGTGGCCTTGTTCGATGCCTACCTGGCACGGGCGCGCAGCGAAGGCATGGGCCACCGTGAGGCCCGCTTTCTGGCCGACCGGGCCTGGTGCCACCGCAACAACCAGCGTAGCACCGAGGCGCTGCGCGATGCCCGGCTGGCCGAGCGATGCCTGGCGGCTCAGTTCGATGCCGACGACCTGGCCGCCACGCATGCGCGGCTGGCGCAGGTCTATGCCGCTTGTGACCGCGCCGAGGAGGCGGCGGCCCATCGGGCCCGCGCCGAGCAGTCATTGGCTGCGCACCGGCTGGCCCAGATGGAAATGCGCAACGCGCTCAACGCCACGCTGGACCGCCTGGGCTGATCAGAACAGGGCCATGCTGAGCTTGCGACGGTATTGGTCCAGCAGCGGGTCGCTGTGGGCCACCGCCGCCTTGCCGGCGATCTCCAGCGTGGGTTTGCTGCCAGGCACTTCTGCGGCGGGCTTGGGCATGGGCTTGGTCATCAGCTCCAGAATGGCCACATAGGTCTTGCGCGCGGCCTCATGGTTCCAGGCCTTGTCGCGCATCACGATCTCAAGCAACTCGTCCATGGCCTCGGTGCGTGCACCGGCGGCGAACAGGCATTGAGCCCGTTCGAAGCGCGCTGCAAAGTCGCGCTTGCTGGTGGCGATCGCGGCGTCCAGCTCGCTCAGCGGGCGGGCGGTCAAGGCGACCTCAGCGGCCTTGAGCCAATGCTCCACCGCCGAGAAGCGCGCATCGGACAAGACCTTGGGTGCGGCCGGCTCGAACACGGCGCGGGCTTCGGCCACGCAACGGGCATCGTCGCGGGCCAGGTCCAGCAGCAGCTTGATCAGGTCCAGCCGGGCGGCGTCGTTGGCCGGGTCCAGGGCCACGGCTTCCTGCAATTTCGCCAGCACCGTTCCCACATCGCCGCCGCTCTCCAGCAGCTCTTCAGCGGCCTCCAGTTCGGCCTCGGCCTCTTGAGCGTCTTCGGTCGGCACGTGCTTGTCGAGGAAGGCACGGATGTCGGCCTCGGGCACCGCGCCCACAAAGCCGTCCACTGGCTGGCCCTGCGAGAACATGACGCAGAAGGGGATCGAGCGCACGCCAAAGGCCTGGCTCAGCTGGCCGGCAATCTCAGGCTGCTCGTCGCTGTTGAGCTTGGCGAGCAGGAAGCGGCCACCGTAGGCCGTCTCCAGCTTTTCCAGCACTGGACCCAGTGATTTGCAGGGGCCGCACCAAGGTGCCCAGATGTCGAGCAGGACCGGTTGCCGCATCGAGGCTTCGATCAGCTCGGTCTGTAGGTTTTCGAGGGTGATGTCGATCATGATGGCTTCCGTGAGGCCCTTTACTTGGGGCCGGGGCCGCGCCAAACAAGCGCAGCCTAAAATCGGGGTTTTGTGATCCGGAGCATGTAGCTTGAACAGTGCCCAGCCCGTGGTCGGCATTCTGATGGGGTCGTCCAGCGATTGGGACACCATGAAGGCCGCTGCCCAGATTCTCGCCGAGTTCGGTGTCCCCCATGAGTCGCGCGTCGTCTCGGCCCATCGCATGCCCGACGAGATGTTCGCCTATGCCGAGG
>CALRVU010000146.1:0-7314 GCA_943371685.1 Bordetella parapertussis
GGCCACGGCGGCAGACTCTGCCGGCACGTTCAGCCACACCATGGCTGGCGACGCAGCCCGGTCAAGGTCCGCACCATGCGGCCGCAGAGCCGCCCCCGGCCAGGCGGCCAGCAGAGCCGCATGCAGCAGCACGGCCGCGCCGCCACCCCACCAGCCGCGTGCATGCCCACCCCGCGCGGGCCAGGCCGGCGAGGCTGGGGATGGGCATGCGGCCAGCGTCATGGATGGGGCTCAGCCGATCACAGGCCCGGCGTCCAGCGCAGCGTGAGCTGGCCTTCGCGCCCTGGGGCGTTGTAGGTCAACACCGAGGCATAGTGCCGGTCAGTCAGGTTGTTGACCCGGGCTTCAAGCCGCCATTCCGGGCTGAGGGCCCAGCTGCCAAACACCGCCACCAGCCCGTAAGCCCCGAGCTGGCTGGACTCGGACTCATCGGCGCCGTCATAGCGCTTGCCGACCCAGCTCAAGTCGGTGCCCAGTTGCCAGGAACCCCACTGCTGGCTCAGGTGCAGGCCGCCAAAGACCTTGGCGCGCCGGCGCAGTTGCATGCCGGTGTCGTCGTTCTGCGGGTCTTGCACGGTCAGGTTGAGCTTGGCGCGCAGGCCCTTCTGCAACTGGCCGCCGGCCGTCAGGGCCAGGCCACGGATGCGGGCGCTGGCCACATTGGCCGGCTCATAGGTGGGCGGCGCGTAGTCGATGAGGTCGCGGATGTTGTTCTCGAACAGCGTGGCCGCCAGGTCCAGGCCGCGCCAGCGGGCGTCCACACCTAGGTCGAAGCTGTTGGACCGCTCGGGCTTCAGGTCGGCCTTGCCGAAGCCGGGGTAGTACAGCAGGTTGAAGGTGGGCGCATGAAAGGCATTGCCCCAGGCGGCGCGCAGGCGCAGTGCCTCGTCTACCCGAAAGGCCCAGCCCAGCTGGCCGGTGCTGTGGTCGCCAAACTGGCTGTTGCGGTCCTGCCGCAGGTCGGCCTGCAAGGAATGGGCGCCGAACTGGCCGCGCCAGCCCAGCAAGCCGCTGCGCACGGTGCGCGCCTGCTCGGTGTAGACCGTGCTGCTGTCGACCGACTGGCGCAGCCACTCCAGCCCCACGGTGGCGGTGCCGCCGGCCAGGGCCACGCGGTTGAGCCAGCTGACCTGCCGCTGCTCGGTGTTGAAGTAGCCGGGGAAGCTGCTGTGGTCGTCGGACTCGTCGCGCGAGCGGCCGACGCGGACTTCGCTGTTGAAGCCGTCGGTCCAGCGGGCCTGCCAGTTCAGCGACAGGGCCTCGGTCAGGGTGTCGCTGTAGGCGTCGATGCCGGGGCCGTCGTCGAAATGGGTTTCGCTGCGGCTGTTCAGCCAGTTCAGGCCCAGGGCCTGGCCGGCACTGAACTGGTGATTCAGGCTGACTTGGGCACCGCGCTGGCGCAGGCCGTCGCGGTCGGGGTTGTGGCTGTAAGTGTTGTCCGGCGTGGTGGCATTGATGCCGTCCGATCGCAGGCTGTTCAGACCCAGCGACAGCTGGGTCTGCTCGCTCAAGCGCAAGGCCAGCGCCGCAGTGCCCTGAACCAGGCCGTTGCTGCCGGCGGTGGCCGACAAGCTGGCGCCGGGCGAGCGCTCGACGCTGCGGCTGAAGACCTGGATCACGCCGCCGATGGCGTCGGAGCCATACAAGCTGCTGGACGGGCCGGCCAGCAGTTCCACCCGCTCGATCAGGGCCAGCGGAATGGCCTCCAGCGCGGCCGTGCCGGTGGTGGCGGAACCCAGGCGCACCCCGTCGAGCAGCACCACGGTGTGCTCGCTGGCGGCGCCGCGCATGAACACGCTGCTGAGGTGGCCGAGGCCGCCATTGCGGGTCAGCTCGACACCGCCCAGCGTCTGCAGCAGCTCGGACAAGGTGGCCGCGCCGGTCTGGCGGATGTCCTCGGCGGTGATGACCAGCACCGGACGCACCGTGTCGGCCGCGGCCACCGGGCTGCGGGTGGCGGTGACGACGTAGTCGGTGGTGTTGGTCGCGTCGACAGGACGGACTTGGGCCTGGGCGAACAGCGGGCTGTTCAGCAACAGGGCGAGCGCGACGGGTGTGCGCAGGAACTTCATGGGATCGACTCTCGGACAGCGTCAGCGGCTGCACCGCGCCGGACCTGAAGAGGACAGCAATCGCGAGCGCAAGACACACTGACAGCGCGGCTGCCTGCTTCCCCGCAGGCCACCGCTTCATGGCAAGGCGCATGCGCCTTGCCCCCTGTTGGCCGGTATCCGGGCTGGTGGAGACAACCCGTGCGGCCTTCCCGAAGGCGCGAGCCTTCAGTGACCGTGAGCACGAGCGGGAACCGCAGCAGCGCTGGCGCGACTGGCGTTTTCCGTCCACTTACCGTTGCGGGGGCAGCGCAGGTTGAGCATCACCTCGTGGAGGATCGCCTTCCTGCTTCCCGTTTACCCCAGGCCTCGACGACGCGAAACCCAGGCACCAAACGGAACGGATGTTAGCACCCGTGTCTTGAGCCAGACTGACGGCGAGCGCGCCCGCACGGTGACCCAGCGACAATGCGCCATGTCCCAGCCCCGCCCCGATCTGATCGCCGTCATCGACTTTGAAACCACCGGCATGAGCCCGGCAATGGGCTCTCGGGCCACCGAGATTGCCGCCGTGCTGATCGAGCGCGGCCAGGTGGTTGGCCAGTACCAGAACCTGATGCGCACCGGCGTCTGGGTGCCGCCCTTCATCACCCAGTTGACCGGCATCACCAATGCCATGCTGGCCCAGGCGCCACCGGCCGAGCAGGTGATGCGCGAGGTGGCCGAGTTCACGCGCGGCGTGCCGCTGGTGGCCCACAACGCGGCCTTTGACCGCGGCTTCTGGCGGGCCGAGATTGCCCAGGCCGGACTGGCCGAGGACCCGGCCCACCAGTTTGCCTGCACGCTGCTGTTGTCGCGCCGGCTCTACCCCGAGGCGCCCGATCACAAGCTGGGCACCCTGGCCCGCTGGCACCAACTGCCGCGCGACGGCCGGGCCCACCGGGCCATGTCGGACGCCGAGCTGACCGCCCGCATGCTGATCCGCATGCAGAACGATGTGCAGGAGCGCTACGCCGCCGAGTTGGCCGGACGCAGGGTGGACCACGGCTTGCTGAGCATGCTGCAGCGCGCTGCCAAGCCGCAACTGGCGCGCAGCATCGCCCGGCACTGCGCTCAGCGCGGGGCCGTGGCGGTGGCCTGAAGCACTCAGCTATTCGCTTCTGGATAGAGCCCGCGCACCCGGGCAAAGACCCGCGTCAGGCCCAGCAGGCCTGAGATGCCCGGCGTGGCCACGCCCACCCGCTGGGCGATCTCGTGCACGGCCGTGACGATGCCATCCAGCTCGATCGCGCGACCGGCTTCCACGTCCTGCAGCATCGAGGTCTTGAAGGCGCCCAGGCTGGCGGTGATGCGGTGCCGGTCGGCCGGGCTCTGCTCGATCCGGCAACCGATGCGCTCGCCCACCTGGGCGGCCTCTTCCATCAGCGTGGTGCACCAGTTGCGCAATTGCGGATCGGCCAGGATCCGGTCCACCGTGGCGCCGGTCAGGGCCGAGACCGGATTGGTCGTCAGATTGCCCCACAGCTTGTACCAGAGCTCGCGCCGCACATCGGCGCTCTGGGTCACCTCGAACCCAGCGTGGCTCAGCAGATCCGCCACGGAGGTCAGCCGGGCGCTCAGGCCGCCGCAGGCCTCGCCGATGATCAATCCCCGGCCGCGGGGCGCGGCAATCCGCCCGGGCTCGGGCGTGGACGTGCTGGCATGGACCACACAGCCCAGCACCCGGCTGGGCGCAATGGCCTCGGCGATGTGGCCGCCCGGGTCCACGCTCTGCAAAGGCCCCGGGCCCAAGGCCGCCACGCCGCTGGAGAACCACCAGGGCACGCCGTTGAGTGCCGCCAGCACCACCGTGTCAGGCCCCAGCAGCGAGCCGATGCCCTGCGCCACCGCCGCCATGGCCGGGCCCTTGACGGCCACGATCACCAGATCCTGCACGCCCAGTTCGGCCGCATCGGCCACTGCGCGCACCGGTACGGCCTGCTCACCATGCTCGCTGCCCAGCCGGAAGCCATGCTGCTGCAAGGCCGCCAGCGTGGCGCCACGGGCCATCGCGCTCAGGCTGACCTGACCGCCCAGGCCCAGACGGGCCCCCAGATAGCCGCCGATGGCGCCAGCGCCGTAGATGCAAACCTTCATGCGATGTCCTGCGCAAACGCGATGGACCGATTCTGACGCAGCGATGCCGTCCCTCCAATCGAGGACGGATCGATGCCCGATCAAGGTCTTGCGCCCCCAAGCGCGATTACATTGCCGGACAGCCCCGCCTGGGGCCCAGCGCTCAAGTAGGCGCGTTCCGCGCCGACAACACCACAGCTTCGGTGGTGGCACCGCCCCGACCTACCCGGTTGGGTAGGCTGTGCTCGTCCTTGTTTGTTGCTGTAATTCACATCATTGAATATCCACTCAGGAGTACATGATGTTTGAAGCGCTGCACGGATTCTGGAGTTACCTTTTCCCGTACACCGGTGGTTGATTGGATCGGAGCGGCCTGAGTATCCTCCTCCGAGGCCGAACTCACACCATGTCCACCACTCCAGGAGAACTGGGCGAATCCCGCAAGGATTTGCCTCATGCCACCAGCGGAAACCCGCCCCAGGCGCCATCCAGCCCTGCGTTGATTCAAGCACTGACGACAGGCTCGCTGATTTCAGAGACTGCACCCGCCCCGCCAAGCCGGGACTCCATGCTCTGGTTCATGACGGCCTTGGCGCATGCCATTGATGGTTTTCAGATTGCCGTGGTGTTTGACTATCTCAGTCGCACTCGTCAGCTGACTTGGGGCGCTGCCGTGGTTTCATCGGTCAGCGCCGAATCGGTTCCTGTTCGGGAGATCCGCATCGACCTCTCGCATGGCACCGGCCATCTGTCCAACCGCCTGCTTTCAGCCGAGTTGTTTGATGCCGCGCTGACTCATCTCAGATCCACCACACTTTCGGTGATTCTGGATGCGGCGGTTTTCCAGCAAGCCGGTCATGGCGAGTTTTACGACGCCATCGCCGACAGTCTGGCGCCCAGTGACGTCTGTGTGCACCTGAGCTTGCCGCGCGAGCGCCACTTTCTGATCCGATTCATCGACAAGCGCCGCAGCTGGCAGGATCGCAACAACTCGCTGACCTTGCTCTGCCAGCTCCGCCTGCTGGCCGTGCACATTGCCGAGGCCACTCGCGCCAGCGACGCGGATGACAGCGAACCCTCGCCACTGACTGCGCAGGAGCGACAGATCCTGCAGCTCACGCTGGCCGGCCACACTGCCCTGGAAGTCGCTGACCAGATGCGCCTGACCGAGGCCGTGGTGGCTCGCGCAGCCAGCGCTTCGGCCAGCAAGCTGGGCTGCATCGGCAAGCACCACGCCGCCGCCCGGGCGCTCTACAGCGGCTGGTTGCATCCGCTGCCTGCGCGCTGAGTCCGACAGACTCAGATCAGTCCGACCGAGATGGCCTTGAGCACGGCCATGTGCTTGGACGACACGGCCAGCTTCTGCAGCACATTGCGCAGGTGAAACTTCACGGTGTTCTCGCTGACCGCCATGATCTGACCGGTCATCCAGGCTGACTTGCCTTCCATGGCCCACTTGAGCACCTCCAGCTCGCGCGGCGTCAGCTTGGGCAACTCTTGCGGGGCCTGCACGGGCGTGTGAAGACGCTGCGCCACATCCTGGCAATGCACCGCCAGCAATTGCAGATCCGCGATCAGCCGAGTGACGGCTTCCTCCGACTGCGGCAGGGGCGCTTCGCGGTCTACACCCAACAGCAACTGCTTGTTTCCTGGTAGGCGCATGGCCACCGACAAGCCGGTTTTGTAGCCGAACTGGGCCGCATGCTCCCAGAGTTCGACGGCACCGTGCTCAAGATAGAAATTCTGGTCGTATGAAAACGGGAATCCATTTTCCTGCAGGCGGGTCAGGACCGGATCTTTCTTGGCCAGTTCAGCATCCGCGGAGACGGCTTCAAAGGCTTGGGGCCGGTTGCCGACATAGAGGTAACTCGGATCCATGCCTTTGCGCTCGACCACCAGAACCGATGAAACCAGGCCAAATCCCATTTCATGGGCAAAACTGACCAGCAGCCGCCGAAAGGCGTCCTTGCTGTCAGCCTGACTGATTTCGAGGTACTTTTGCAGCTGCATTTTCGGCCTTCAAAAGGCTGGATTCAATTCACCATGATGGCGAAACCTATCCTGTCGGATGGGTTGCCTCCGGAGACAGTTTTGTTCAAACTCCGGTTCGTCAGAACAACGAGTTCAATATGAGCCATCAAACCACCATCACCGGCATGTGGAGACAGGTCAGAAAACCCACCGAGGAATGGGCGAGAGACGCCAAGAATCTCAAGGCGCTGCAAATCAGTTGCCTGGGCCGCAACCGATCCGAAGGGCTCGGTTCAGGCCATTGCCTCTGGGCTTGCAGCACGCCAAGCGGCACGATCGGAATCGGCTGGCGATGGACTGAGATTCTGCCCGGAGTTCTGGCCATCGACGACCCGCTGGATGTTTTTTCCAACGTCATCCTGCTGGGCGAGGCTGGCCTGCCGGTGGATGACAACCGGAGGGTGGGCCATCTGCACAACGCCATCCACGACCTCGACTGGCAGTCCGTGGTCAAGCAGCGCCTTGCCGGTGCCTCTTCGCGCCCTGGGCGCGTCCGCCAGCCGCGCGCCACGCTGGCCCGCCGTCCGGCAGCCCCAAGCTGCGTCTGAGCCGGTGCGGGGTGCGGGCCTCGCCTACACTCGGCGCCCATCCCCGTTCCAGGAGCTCCCGATGCAGTTTGGCTACACCATCGTCTACGTGCCCGATGTGGCGGGCTCCTTGCGCTTTTTCGAGCAGGCCTTCGGCCTGACCACGCGGTTCCTGCACGAGTCCGGCAGCTACGGCGAGCTTGAAACCGGCGCGACCGCACTGGCCTTCGCCGATCACGCATTGGGCACCATGCACTTTCCGCAAGGTCATGTGCGTGCCGACCAGTCGGCCCTGCCGCTGGGCATGGAGATCGCCCTGGTGACCGCGGACGTGCCCGTGGCCCATGCCCGTGCGCTGGCTGCCGGAGCCACCGAGATGAAGGCGCCGGCGGCCATGCCCTGGGGCCAGACCGTGTCATGGGTGCGCTGCCCCGATGGCTGCCTGGTCGAGCTGTGCACGCCGATCCAGCCTGCTTGATCCGCGCTCGCGCACCGATCCGGACCCGCTGAATGCACACCCTGGCGCAATTGCGCAGTGGCGCGCTGCAAGGCATCCGGCGCCTGGACCTGTCGGCCGGCTTGACGACACT
>CALRVU010000147.1:0-7306 GCA_943371685.1 Bordetella parapertussis
GTCCTACGTCAACATCGGCGCTTATGTCGATGAAGGCACGATGGTCGACACCTGGGCCACCGTCGGCTCGTGCGCGCAGATCGGCAAGGGCGTGCACCTGTCCGGCGGCGTGGGCATCGGCGGCGTGCTGGAGCCGCTGCAGGCCAACCCGACCATCATCGAGGACAACTGCTTCATCGGCGCTCGCTCCGAAGTGGTCGAAGGCGTGATCGTCGAAGAGAACTCGGTGCTGGGCATGGGTGTCTACCTGGGCCAGAGCACGCCGATCTTTGACCGTGCCACGGGGGAGATCAGCTACGGCCGCGTGCCCAGCGGCTCGGTGGTGGTCAGCGGCAACCTGCCCAAGACGGCCGCCAATGGCGCCCCCTACAGCATGTACGCTGCGATCATCGTCAAGCGCGTCGACGCACAGACCCGCTCCAAGACCAGCATCAACGAGCTGCTGCGCGACTGAGCGCAAGCCGGCCCTTGCAACTCCGCCCGAGACCCGCACCATGAACATGCAACGCGTCCTGCAATTGATGGCCGAGCGGGGGGCGTCCGACTTGTACCTGTCGGCCAATGCGCCTTTGCTGATGAAGATCAACGGCCAGCTCACGGCCGTGACCGACCACGTGCTGCCGCCGCTGATGCCGCGGGCCATGCTGGCCGAGATCCTGACGCCCATGCAGATGGAAGAGCTGGAGCAGCAAGGCGAGTTGAACATCGGCATCGGCGTGCCCAAGGTGGGCGGCTTCCGCCTGTCGGCCTTCAAGCAGCGCAACACGATTGCCGCCGTGGTGCGTTGCATCCCGGTCAAGATCCCGGCCATCGACAGCCTGCACCTGCCCGCCGTGCTGGCCACGCTGGCGCTCGAGAAGCGCGGGCTGATCCTGCTGGTCGGCGCCACCGGCACCGGCAAGAGCACGACCATGGCCTCGATGCTGGAGTGGCGCAACCAGAACATGGCCGGCCACATCCTGACCATCGAGGACCCAATCGAGTTCCTGTTCAACAACAAGCGCTCGATCGTCAACCAGCGCGAGGTCGGCCGCGACACCGCCAGTCTGCATGTGGGTCTGAAGAACGCCCTGCGCCAGGCGCCGGACTGCATCATGATCGGCGAGATCCGCGATCGCGAGACCATGACGCAGACCATCTCGTATGCGCTGTCGGGCCACCTGGTGCTGGCCACCTTGCATGCCAACAACAGCAACCACGCGCTGGGCCGGATCCTGTCCTTCTACACGCCCGAGGCCCGGCCGGCCTTGCTGGCCGACCTGTCCGCCGCACTCAAGGCGATCGTCTCGCAGCGGCTGTTGCGCTCCATGACCGGCGGGCGCATGCCGACCGTCGAGGTCCTGCAGAACTCCAAGCTGGTTGCCGAGATGATCGAGAAAGGCGACTTCAGCGGTGTGCGCGAGGCCATGGAGCGTTCAATGGCCGAGGGCTCGCAAACCTTCGAAGCCGACCTGGCCCGCCTGATCGACGAAGGCCATGTGTCGCGCGAAGAAGCGCTGGCCCATGCCGACTCGCCCACCAACCTGCTCTGGCGGCTGCAGAACGAGGTCCAGCCCATGTCGCGCGTGCCGCCGGTCAAGCCTGAGCCCGACAGCCCGTCCTTCACCGAGATCACCCTCGATGTGCCGCAGGAAGGCCCGCGCGGCAGCGTGGGCGTGAGCGCACGCACCCGCTGATTCCCAGCGCCTGGCTGCAGGGCATCCCAGCGTCGGTACCGCCCGACGGGCGCCCTGTTGTTTTTTCTGTTGTCGTTCCTGTCCCGCCCCATGTCTGAAACCCTGCGCCTGATCGAAGACCTGATTGCCCGACCTTCCGTCACGCCGGCGGACCACGGCTGCCAGGCCTTGCTGGCCGAGCGCCTGTCGGCCCTGGGCTTTGTCTGCGAGCACCTGCCCTTCGGCCCGGACCACTTCCGGGTGGACAATCTGTGGGCCGTGCACACCGGCAGCCGGCCCGGCCCGACCGTGGTGCTGGCCGGCCACACCGATGTGGTGCCCACCGGCCCGCTGGCGCAGTGGCAGAGCGATCCTTTCGTGCCCAGCTACCGCGACGGCAAGCTCTATGGCCGTGGCGCCGCCGACATGAAAACCTCGGTGGCCGCCATGGTCGTGGCGGCGGAGGAGTTCGTCCGCGCCACACCTGACCACGCCGGCCGCATCGCCTTCTTGTTGACCAGCGACGAGGAAGGCCCGTCGGTGGACGGCACGCTCAAAGTGGTGCAGGCCCTGCAGGCCCGCAACGAGGCACTCGACTGCTGCATCGTCGGCGAGCCCACCTCGGTCGACCAGCTCGGCGACATGATCAAGAACGGCCGGCGTGGCTCGCTTTCGGGCAAGCTCACCCTGACCGGCGTGCAAGGCCATGTGGCCTACCCGCAGCTGGCGCGCAACCCCATCCACCTGGCCGCACCGGCCCTGGCCGAGCTGGCCGCCATGGTCTGGGACGCCGGAAACGAGTACTTTCCGCCCACCACCTGGCAGATGTCCAACATCCATGCCGGCACGGGCGCGACCAATGTGATCCCCGGCGAAATGGTGGTGGACTTCAACTTCCGCTTCGCCACGGCATCCACCCCCGAAGGGCTGAAAGCCCGCGTGGCCCAGATCCTCGACCGCCACCCGCTGCAGTGGCGCATCGACTGGACCCTGGGCGGCGAGCCCTTCCTCACGCCCGAAGGCAACCTGGTGCAGGCCTTGCGTGCGGCCATCCAGGCCGAGACCGGCCTGCTCACGGCCTTGTCCACCACCGGTGGCACGTCCGACGGGCGTTTCATCGCCAAGGCCTGCGCCCAGGTGGTCGAGTTCGGGCCGGTCAATGCCAGCATCCACAAGATCGACGAGCATGTGCGCGTCGATGCGGTGGAGCCCCTGAAGAACATCTACCGGCGCACGCTGGAAACCCTGCTGAGCTGATGCCATGACCGTGATCGAACTGATCGAGCGCTGCAGCGCCCGCCTGACCGAGGCGGGCGTTTCGTTTGGGCATGGCACGACCAATGCCTTTGACGAAGCCGCCTGGCTGGTGCTGTGGGCCCTGGGCCATCCGCTGGACGCCATTGACGAGGTGGCCGAGTTGGCCGTGCCTGCGCCGGACGCCGATCGCACCGTCGCCCTGGTGGAAGAACGCATCAGCAGCCGGCGCCCCGCCGCCTACCTGACCGGCGAAGCCTGGCTGCAGGGCGTGCCCTTCACCGTCGACGAGCGGGTCATCGTGCCGCGCTCACTGATCGCCGAATGCCTGGCCGAGGGCAGCATCGACTTCTGGCTCAGCGATACCACCCACCGGGTGCTCGACCTGTGCACCGGCAACGGCAGCCTGGCCGTGCTGGCCGCCATGGCCTGGCCCGACGTCAGCGTGGTCGGCGCCGACCTGTCGGCCGATGCCCTGGCGGTGGCCCAACTCAACATCGACCGCCACGAACTGGCCGGTCGCATCACCCTGGCTCAGGGCGACGGCTTGCAAGCCGTCGCCGGGCAGACCTTTGACCTGATCCTCTGCAATCCTCCCTATGTAAATTCTGAAGCGATGGCGGCCCTGCCGCCCGAATACCGGGCCGAACCCGAGATGGCCCTGTCCGGCAATGCCGCCGGCGGCCATGACGGCATGGACTTCATCCGCCCCTTGCTGGCCCAGGCGGCAGCCTGCATGTCCAAGCAAGCGGTGCTGGTGCTGGAAATCGGCCACGAGCGGCCCTTCTTCGAAGCGGCCTTTCCCCGGCTTGACGTCATCTGGCTGCCCACCAGCGCCGGTGACGATCAGGTTCTGCTCATTCCGCGCGAGGCCTTGCTGGCCGACGCCAGCCCCGCGCGAACAGCTTCAGAAAAACAGTCATGATCACTCTACGCAATGTGACGCTGCGACGCGGCGTCAAGGTGGTGCTGGAAGGCGCCTCCGTCACCCTCAACCCCGGCGAGCGGATCGGCCTGGTCGGCCGCAACGGTGCGGGCAAGTCCAGCCTGTTTGCCCTCTTGGCCGGCCGCCTGGGCGCCGATGCCGGCGACTTCGACATCCCGGCGCGCTGGCGCATGGGCGAGGTGGCCCAGAACATGCCCGAGACCGAGGACTCGGCGACCGACTTCGTGCTGCAGGGCGACATCCCGCTGATGGAGGCCGAGGCCGCGCTGACCGCGGCCGAAGCCGCCGACGACGGCGAGGCCATGGCCCATGCCTTCATGATGATGGAAGAGGCCAGCGCCTTTGACGCCAAGTCGCGCGCCCAGACCCTGCTGATGGGCCTGGGCTTCCGCGTCGACCAGCTCGACGACCCGGTCAACAGCTTCTCGGGCGGCTGGCGCATGCGCCTGCAGCTGGCCCGGGCGCTGATGTGCCCGTCGGACTTCATGCTGCTGGATGAGCCGACCAACCACTTGGACCTGGACGCCCTGGTCTGGCTGGAAGGCTGGCTCAAGCGCTACACCGGCACGCTGCTGATGATCAGCCACGACCGCGAATTCCTCGACGCCATCACCACCGTCACTCTGCACCTGGAAGACGCCAAGCTGACCCGCTATGGCGGCAACTACACCCGCTTTGAGGAAATGCGCGCCGAGCGCATGGAGCAGCAGGCCGCCGCCTACGGCAAGCAGCAGGAGCGCGTGGCCCACCTGCAGAAGTTCATCGACCGCTTCAAGGCCAAGGCCAGCAAGGCCAAGCAGGCCCAGAGCCGGGTCAAGGCGCTGGAGCGCATGGAAAAGCTGGCCCCGGTGCTCACCTCGGCCGACTTCAGCTTCGAGTTCCGCGAGCCGCTGTCCCTGCCCGATCCGATGCTGGCCATGACCGATGTGGTTTGCGGCTACAAGGCCGCCAACGACGACGGCAGCGACAAGGCCATCGTCCACAACATCAACCGCACCGTGCTGGCGGGTCAGCGCATCGGCGTGCTGGGTGCCAACGGCCAGGGCAAGTCGACGGTGGTCAAGACCATCGCCCATGCCCACCCCGAGCTGGCCGGCCAGATGGTCGAGGGCAAGGGCCTGGCCATCGGCTACTTCGCCCAGCAGGAGATGGACGTGCTGCATGGCGACGACTCGCCGCTGCAGCACATGGTGCGGCTGGCCAAGACCACCGGCCCGGCCGGCACCGAGCAAGAGCTGCGCAACTTCCTGGGCCAGTTCCGCTTCGTCGACCAGATGGTGCACCAGACCATCGGCACGCTGAGCGGCGGCGAGAAGGCCCGCCTGGTGCTGGGCAGCTTGGTCTGGCAGCGCCCCAACCTGCTGCTGCTTGACGAGCCGACCAACCACCTGGACCTGCAGACCCGCGAAGCCCTGTCGATGGCGCTCAACGAGTTCGAAGGCACGGTGATGTTGGTCAGCCACGACCGGGCGCTGCTGCGCGAGGTCTGCGACGAGTTCTGGCTGGTGGCCGATGGCGTGGTCAAGCCCTTCGACGGCGACCTGGACGACTACCAGAAATGGTTGCTGGAGCGCAGCCGCGAGGCCCAGCGCGCCTCAGCCGGTGCCAGCAACCAGGCCGCCAAGGCGGCACGCGCAGCCGCCAATGGCACGGCAGCCGCCCCGGCGCCCGCTGCGCCACCGGCGGTGGCCAAGCCAATGGCGCCGTCGCCTGCACCGGCCAAAGCCCCGGCGCCGGCCGCTCGCGACGATCGCAAGGCCGGTGGCCAGAACCGGGCCCGGCTGGCCGACCTGACCCGACCGATGCGCAATGAACTGGCACAGATCGACAAGCGCATGGAAAAGCTGGTGGCTGAGAAAGCCGCCATCGAAGCCCAGCTGGCCGCGCCCGGCCAGACCGGCGAGCAGTTTGCCGACCTGGGCCGCCGCCTGGCCCATGTGCAAGCCGACATCGCCAAGAACGAGGAGCGCTGGCTGGAGCTGACCGAGCAGGTCGAGGCGATCCAGGCGGCGGGCTGAACGCCGGGGCCCATACTCTGCCTTTTGGCAGGAGCCCCTCCATGGACCACGACGCCTTTTTCCACACCGACTCTGACTCGGTGCGCTTCTGGGTCGAGGTGGCCGGCCAGCCGCTGGCGGCCAGCGTGGGGCGGCGGGCGCTGCACTATCACTTCAACCCGCAGCGCAGCGACGACGAGCCGCTGGCCACCTTTGCCGCCCACCGCGCCGACATCGAAGCCGCCGTGCACCGGCGGCTGGGTGCCGGCTCGCTGGAGCCGGTGATGCTGCGCGAAAACGATCTGCGCGCCCACATGGGCTGAGCTGAATCAAGCGGCAGTCAGGCCGCGCCGCCTAAAATCCAAGTCGATGACTGCCCGCGCCACGCCCCCAAGCCCACCTGCTGCGCCCTCGATCGCGCCCGCTGACCTGCCCGTCCTCAACATCTCCAGCTACCGCTTCGTTCCGCTGGACGATCTGCCTGAGTTGCGCGACCGGCTGCACGCGGCAGCCCAGGCGCTGGACCTCAAGGGCACGGTGCTGCTGGCCGAAGAAGGCATCAACCTTTTTCTGGCCGGGCCGCCTGAGGCGGTCAACGGCTGGCTGGCCCAGCTGCGCGCCGATCCGCGTTTTGCCGATCAACCGGCCAAGGAGAGCTGGAGCGCCGAGCAGCCCTTCAAGCGCCTCAAGGTCAAGATCAAGGCCGAGATCGTGCGCATGAACATGCCCACGCTGCGGCCCGCCACGGCCCGCCCCCCCGCCGTGACCCCGCGCACCCTGGCCCGCTGGCTGGACGCCGGCCATGACGATGAGGGCCGGCCGGTGGTCATGCTCGACACCCGCAACGGCTTTGAGGTGGACGCCGGCGCGTTCAAGGGCGCCATCGACTGGCGCCTGCACAAGTTCGGCGACTTTCCCGCCGCCCTGGCCGCCCACCGCGACAGCCTGTTGGACAAGACCGTGGTCAGCTATTGCACCGGCGGCATCCGCTGCGAGAAAGCCTCGCTGGTGATGCAGGACCTCGGCCTGCCGCACAGCTATCAGCTGGAGGGCGGCATCCTCAAGTACTTTGAAGAGACCGAAGGCGCGCCGCACTGGCACGGCGACTGTTTCGTCTTTGATGAGCGCGAGCTGCTGGCGCCCACGCTGCTGGCCGCCGCACCGCACGCCCCCGACTGAAGAGCCGAGCCGGGGCGCATAGGCCCCGCATTTCCGCCCACCACGCTGGGGCCGCAGTTCTTACGATCGACAGCACGACTCTTCTTGTCCTGCTGCCATGATCGACTCCACCCTGCTCGACGAAAGGCCCTCGGCTCAGCGCCCCGCGCCACCGGCCGAAGGTCCGGTCACGCCTCAAGCCCGCGCTGCCACGGGTCAGATGCCGATCACCGAGCTGCTGGACCTGACCGGCCAGTGGCAGCAGCAAGGCCAGTCGAGCGAAGCCGCCGAGCTCT
>CALRVU010000148.1:0-7291 GCA_943371685.1 Bordetella parapertussis
GCACCAGGCGCTTGACGGCCTCCTGCGGATAGCCCTGCATGGACGCGACCACGACGAAGCTGTTCTGGGTTTCGACATAGGCCCAGCTCTGTTGGCCCAGCCGGGCGATGGCGTCGGCTTCGGCGGCCGTCATCAGTGCCGTGGCCCGCTCAAACTGGCCTTGTTTGGCCAGGCATTGCACCCAGTTCATCTGGGCCAGGATGCGGCGCTCGGCATCGGCCGCCGTGCCGCTGTCCGGCAATTGCGCCAGTGCCTGCTCGTAGTTGGACGAGGCGTCGGCAAAGCGCTCTTGCTGGCGCTGCGCGTCGGCCAGACCCAGCCGCGCCAGCGCGGCGTCGGCTGATCCGGGGGCCTGGCTCGCCAGGACGGCGGCCAGGGTGTCGCGCCAGACCGGCTCGGCCAGCTCGGGGCGGCCCAGCGACAGATAGGTGCGGCCGAGGATCTGGCCGAGCTGGGCCCGCAGCGCGGGCTCGGCTGCCGTGTCTTGGGCCAGGCGGCGCGCGCCGGTGTCCAGCAGCTCGCGCGCACTGAGCTGGTCGCCGCGGGTGTGCTCCGGGTCGGCGCCCTCGAACAGGCCTTGCAGAAAGTCATTGCTGGCCTGGGCCAGCCGCGCTTGCTGCCGGGCCAGACCGGCCTGCCAGGCGGCCACACCGGTGCCACCCATCAACGCCAGCATGGTCAGGCTGACCAGCACGGCGCTGAGGCGGTTGCGGCGCAGCCACAAGCCCAAGCGCTGGCGGCGGTCATGGCGCCGCGCCGATACCGGGCGAGAGCTCAGCCAGGCATTGAGGTCTTCGATCAAGGCGTCGGCGCTGCGGTAGCGCTCGGCGGGCAGGCCTTGCAGCGCCTTGGCAATGATCGCCTCCAGGTCGCGGTCAGCGCGGGCCTGGACATCGACCGGGCGGCTGCCGTCCTGTGCCCCGGCCACCAGAGGCTGGCGCAGGCTGGCCAGCAAGCGCCGTGGTGCGGTATGCAGCATGGCGTGCTCCAGGGCCCGCCGTTTGTGGGGCTGGGCGGCCTGGAAGGGGCGCTCTCCGGTCAGCAGCTCGAACAGCATGACGCCGAGTGCGTAGGTGTCGGTGGCGGCGCTGCAGGGTTCGCCGGTGATCTGCTCCGGCGCCGCATAGTCCAACGTCAGACCTCGGCCATAGAGCCGGGTCAGGGCGGTGGCGGTGCCAGCGGGTTCGCCGGTGGCGTCCTCCAGTTCGTCGAGCAGGCCAGCAATGCCGAAATCGAGCAAGCGTGCGGTGCCGTCCGCCTGGACCAGGATGTTGGCAGGCTTCAGGTCGCGGTGGACCACGAGCTGACTGTGGGCATGGGCCACGGCCTGCGCCACCTGGCGCAGCAGATGCACCCGTTGCGCCACGGTCGGGCAAGCGGTGCGAGCGTAGGTCAGCAGCTCGGTGCCGCTGACATGTTCGAGCACCAGATAGGCCTGGCCGGCGGCGCCTGCCTCGCCTGGCGGGGCCACGCCCGCGTCCAGCAGCCTGGCGATGCCAGGATGGTCCAGCCGCGACAGCAGGCGCCTCTCACGGGCAAAGCGGGCCAGCAGCTCGGGTTGCTGCAGGCCGCTGCGAACCAGCTTGATGGCCGCCACGCCGTCGTACAGGCCGTCGTCGCGCCGCGCCAGCCAGACCTGCCCCATGCCGCCCTCGCCGATCCGCTGCTGCAAGGCCCAAGGCCCCAGCCGCGTGCCTGGCGCCAGATCGGATGGCGCCGGATCGGTCAGGGCGAGGCTGACCAGGGCTTGAAACCCGGTGGCGTCGAGGGCTGCCGGGCCGGGTTCTGCGCCGAGCCCAGCCCCCGAGACCTGAGGCAGCCGTGCCAGCAAGCGCTGCATCACCGCCTGATCGGCGGGTGACAGTTCGGCCAGCCACGCTTCGCGCACCTCGGGCGCCATGTCCAGGGCCTGGTCCAGCCAGCCAGAGCAGCGCGCCCAGGTGTCTGCGTCCATGGTCTCAGGCCGGCGCCATGGCGCTGGGCGGGGTGCCGTCCAGCAGATCCGCGAGCAGGAGGCGGGCCTTGAGCAGGTCGCGATTGACGGTGCGCACCGAGACCGCACGCAGCGTGGCGATCTCCTGCAGGCTCATGCCGGCAAAGGCGCTCAGTTCGACCAGCTCATACAGATCCCGGTCCAGGCCCTGCAGCTTCTGCAGGCCGCGGTCGATGTCGAGCAGGTCGGCGGCCTCGCTGTTCCAGGCCGGCGTGTCGTCAGCATGGGACAAGGTGATCAGCAGGTGCTGGCCGCCCCGCTTGTCCGCATGGCGCGCACGCAGATGGTCAATGACCACCGATCGCAGCACTTGGCCGATGAAAGCCAGGTACTGGCTGCGGTTGCCTTCGCGCAGGTCTTCCCGGTCAGCCAGCTTGAGGAATCCCTCATGCACCAGGGCCGTGGGATTGAGGTCGGTCACGCCGCCCACCTCATGCAGCCTGGCCCGGGCGATGCGCTTGATCTCAGGGTAGAGCTGGGCGTAGAGCGCCTGCGCGGCCGCCTGATCGCCATCCGCCGCCTGCTGCAACAACTCGGTGACGGAGCTCATGGTCGGTCAAATGGCGCGCCGCTTCAGGCCGGCTGTTCTTCAATCAGGTAGCTGGCGCCGTCGAACTGGGCCAGCGCGTCCACCAGATACGGCATCTCGGCGGCCAGCTGCTGGTGCAGCGTATAAGGCGGGTTGATGATGAACATGCCGCTGCCGGTCAGGCCGAAGCCGCGCTCGTCGGGCTGGCTCACGGTCAGGCGCACATGCAGCCAGCCTTTGGGCGCCAGGGCCATCAGGCGCTTGGGCAGGTTGGCGGCTTCGATTCGGCTGACCTGCGGGTACCAGAGCATGTAGACGCCCTCGGCAAAGCGCTCGACCGCCTCGCGCAGGGTGGCGATCACCTTGCCGTAGTCGGCCACCAGCTCGTAGGACGGGTCCATCAGCACCACGGCCCGGCGCGGCGTGGGCGGCACCTGGCCCTTGAGGCCGCCAAAGCCGTCTTCATTGATCACCTGCACGCTGCGGCTGCCACCGAAATGGGCGGCCAGCGTGCGGGCGTCGGTCGGGTGCAGCTCGAACAGGCGCATCTGGTCGCTGCGCGGCATGATCATCCGCGCGATCGATGGCGAGCCTGGATAGAGCGCCAGCGGTGGCGTCATGCCCTTCTCGAGCACGGGCAGTTGGCCGTCTTCGCCGGGTTGCAGATTGAACTGCTGGACCAGCTTCACATAGTCAGCAGTGAGCGGGGGCAGATCGGGCCGGCTCCAGAGCTGGTTGATGCCCTCGCGGTACTCCGCCTTCTTCTGGGCCTGGGCGCCCTTGAGCAGGTAGCCGCCGGCGCCGGCATGGGTGTCGATGTAGCGGAAGGGCTTGTCCTTGTCCACCATGTAGCGCAGCACTTGCGTGAGCACCATGTGCTTGAGCACGTCGGCATGGTTGCCGGCGTGGAAGGCGTGTCGGTAGGCCAGCATGTCAGCGCGCTCCTGTCGTCTTGAGGACCTGGCGCGCTCTCGTGGCGGGCCACGAAGTCAGGGGGGGGTGAGGCGTCATCAAAGGTCTTTCCGATCAGGTCAATACCGGACTGTACCGGCACGGCTACGCTTGCGGCTTCCGGGCCTGCCTCAGGCCCTACTTTGCAAGCTTCAATGAACACCTTGTTTTCGCCCCTCCAGGTTGGCAACTTCTCCGTGGCCAACCGTGTCGTGATGGCCCCTTTGACCCGCAACCGGGCGCCGGGCCGGGTGCCCAATGACCTGATGGTCGAGTACTACCGCCAGCGCGCCAATCCGGCCGCCGGCATGGGCCTGATCATCACCGAGGCCAGCCAGATCAGCCCGATGGGCCAGGGCTATCTCGACACTCCGGGCATCTACTCGCCCGAGCAAGTGGCCGGCTGGAAGAAGGTCACTGACGCTGTCCATGCCGAAGGCGGCAAGATCGTGATCCAGCTCTGGCATGTGGGCCGCATCTCGCACAGCTCGTTGTTGCCCGATGGCGCTGCTCCGGTGTCATCCACCAGTCGCCCGGCCAAGGGCAAGACCTACATCGAAGGCGGCTTCGCCGAGGTCTCTGCGCCGCGCGCGCTCGGCATCGATGAGATCGCTGCCACGGTGCAGGACTACCGCCACGCGGCTCGCTGCGCGATGGATGCGGGTTTTGACGGTGTCGAGATCCACGCCGCCAATGGCTACCTGATCGAGCAGTTCCTGCGCGACAGCTGCAACGACCGCACCGATGCCTATGGCGGCTCGATCGAGAACCGCGTGCGCTTCCTCAAGGAGGTGACCGAGGCCATCGTCGCCGAGATCGGCGGCGGCCGCACCGGCATCCGCCTGTCGCCGATCACCCCGGCCAACGACATCGGCCAGGACGCCAACGCCCAGGCCCTGTTCGGCCAGGTGATGAGCGTGCTGGCGCCGCTGGGCCTGGCCTACTGCCATGTGGTCGAGGGTGCCACTGGCGGCGCGCGCGATCTGACCGATCAGGGCATTGCCGCGTTCGACTACGCCGCCCTCAAGGCGGCCTTCCCGGGTGCCTGGATGGTCAACAATGGCTACGACCGCGCCCTGGCGCTGGAGACCGTGGCCAGCGGTCGGGCTGATCTGATCGCCTTCGGCAAGGCGGCCATCGCCAATCCCGACCTGAGCCGCCGCCTGCAAGCCGACCTGCCGCTGGCAGCGGTCGACTTCACCACGTTGTACGGCGGCGGTGCCAAGGGCTATACCGATTACCCCGTGGCTGGCTGATCCGCCTAGTGGTTATCGAGCTCCCTTGAGCTAGGGGGGTGTCGGTGTACCGGGATGTAACTCGCGGGAAACCCCGCTCGACGCCCCGGTCACCTGTGCCCACCATCAGGCATGGCGTTCGCGATGAAGGGCCTGAACAGGCCTCTTTATTGCTATGTCTTGACTGGGGGTGTCATAAGCACCCAGCCCGTGTGGCGGCCGCAACGTTCGCTGCCGCCCGAACCTCAAGGAGTCTCTGAGAGTGAATGTCAATCGCATGACGCTGCTGGCCAGCGCAGTTGCCGCCGCCCTGTCTCTGGGCATGAGTTCGGTGCAAGCCGTGCAACGGGTTCCGGTCTCGGCCGCTGAATCCACCAATCTCTGGTTTGTCGAGTTCAACGGCGCCCCCACATCCGAGGGTGCCCGCCTGTCGACCGTGCAATCCGAGAAGGCCAGCTTCCGCAAGGCGGCCGTGGCTGCCGGCGTCAAGTACAAGCTGCGCCGCTCGTTTGATTCGCTGTTCAACGGCATCTCGATCGAGATCACGCCGTCCGAGCGGGCGCGTCTGGCGCGCTTGCCTGGCATCAAGGCCATGTACCCCGTGATGGTGGTCAAGGCCCCCGAAGTGCAGAAGGGCAGTGGCGCGACCACCCCCGAAATGATCACCGCGCTGGCCATGACGGGTGCCGATCTGGCGCAGAACAAGCTGGGTCTGACCGGCCAGGGCATCAAGGTCGGCATCATTGACAGCGGCATCGACATCGACCACCCGGATCTGGGCGGTGGCGGTACGCCTGGTGGCACGGCCTTCCCGACCACCCGTGTGGCCTACGGCTATGACTTCGTCGGCGACGCATTCAATGCCGACCCTGCGAGCGCCGCCTACAACCCGGTGCCGATGCCTGACGCGAATCCCGACGACTGCGGTGGCCACGGCTCGCACGTCGCCGGCATTGTCGGCGCCAATGGCGCCCTCAAGGGTGTGGCGCCTGACGTGACTTTCGGTGCCTACCGCGTGTTCGGTTGCGCTGGCTCCACCACCTCGGACATCATCATCGAGGCCATGGAACGTGCCCTGGCCGACGGCATGCAGGTCGTCAACCAGAGCTTGGGTGCGTCCTTCCAGTGGCCCGAGTACCCCACCGCCAAGGCCGCCAACCGGCTGGTCAACAAGGGTGTGGTGATGGTGGCGTCCATCGGCAACAGCGGCACCAGCGGCTTGTACGCCGCCGGCGCGCCGGGCGTGGGCGCCAAGGTCATCGGCGTTGCGTCGTATGACAACTCCCATTACCTGCTGCGCGAGGCCAAGATCGCCGGCGACGCCCAGCCCTTCGGTTTTGCAGATGCCACCGGCGCGCCGGCAGCCCCGATCAGCGGCACCACGCCGCTGGCCCGCACGGGCACCGTGGCTTCCACGGCTGACGCTTGCGCGGCCCTGCCCGCGGACAGCCTGACCGGCAAGATCGCCCTGATCCGGCGCGGTACCTGCTCGTTCTACACCAAGGCCTCGTTTGCCGCCGCCGCAGGTGCGAGCGGTGTGATCCTGTACAACAACGTACCGGGTCTGCAGTTCGTCACGGTCGCTGGCACGCCAGCCATCACCATCCCCGTGGTGACGGTGTCGGACACGACGGGCGCCATGCTCGACAGCCGCATCGCTGCCGGCGATGTGTCCCTGAGCTGGACGGACGGTCAAGGCTCCTACCCGAACACGGTTTCTGGCGGCCTGATCTCCAGCTTCAGCTCCTACGGCCTGGCCGCGGACCTCAGCCTCAAGCCCAACATCGGCGCCCCAGGCGGCAACATCATCTCGACCTATCCGCTGGAGGCTGGCGCCTATGCCACCCTGTCGGGCACGTCGATGTCGTCGCCGAACGTGGCGGGCAGCGTGGCCTTGCTGCTGCAGGCCAAGCCGGGTCTCAGCGCCGAGAACGTCAAGGTCCGCCTGCAGAACTGGGCCGACCCTAAGAACTGGAGCGGCAACGCCAGTCTGGGCTACCTCGACTTCGTGCACCGTCAAGGTGCGGGCATGGTGGATGTGGTGCAGTCGGTGAAGGAGCAGACCTCGGTCACGCCAAGCGAACTGTCGCTGGGCGAGAGCCAGGTCGGCCCGGTCACCCGCACGCTGACCCTGTCGAACCAGCGCAATGTCGAGGTCACGTTCGCCCTGGGTCATGTGGCTGCATTGGCCACCGGCCCGAGCACCTACACGCCGGCTGCCACGGCTGATGCCGCCACCGTTGCCTTCAGCAGCAACAGTGTGACGGTGCCTGCCAAGGGCAAGGCCACGGTGGATGTGACCATCACGGCCCCGGCCGCCCAGGTTGACCGCGGCATCTATGGTGGCTATCTGACGGCCACTTCGTCGGTGGATGGCAAGGCGATGCGCGTGCCTTATGCCGGTTACAAGGGCGACTACCAGGCCATTCCGGTTCTGACCTCGGGTGGCTACGGCTTCCCCTGGCTGACCCAGCTGGTCGGTGGTTTCTATGAGAACCGGCCGTCGGGCGCCGCCTACACCCTGGTGGGCGATGACTATCCGATCATGCTGATGCACCTTGACCATCACTCGGCCAAGATCAA
>CALRVU010000149.1:0-7215 GCA_943371685.1 Bordetella parapertussis
CGCTGGCCTGGTGCTGGCGATGGCCGCCTGTGGTGGCGGTGGCGATGAATCCGCTGCGGTGCCCGATCCGGAGACCCCGCCTCCGTCGTCTGGCGAGTTCGTCACCAGCCAGCACACCGAGGCACAGATTGCACGGTTCGAGAACCTGCGCTACGCCGTCCGGCCCAACACCCTGGGCCTGCAGTACACCTCGTCCGACACCCGTCTGGACGAGCTCGGCAGCTCGGAGCTGTCCCTGAAGATGGATGTCTATGTGCCCCCGGGCGCCAGCTCGACGGTGCGCAAGCCGCTGGTCATCTGGATCCACGGCGGCGGTTTTTACGCCGGGAGCAAGAGCGACACCGCCGACGAGGCCATGAGCTACGCCCGTGCTGGCTATGTGTCAGCCACCCTCAACTACCGCCTGAGCACGGGCGCGCAGCTGGACCCGAACGTTCGCCTGGCCACCATCCAGGAGGCCACCGAGGATGTGATGAACGCGGTGCGCTTCCTCAAGGTCAATGCCGCCACCTACGGCATCGACACCACCCGCATGGTCACCATCGGCGCTTCGGCTGGCGGTGCGCTGTCCCTGTTCAACGCCATCGATCCGGACACCCTGTGGTCGGCCGTGTCGGATTACTCGGGCACCTCGTCCAGGGTCAGTGCCGCCGTGTCCACGGGTGCGACGCTGGTGGGCAATGACGGCGGAGCCGCGTCCGTGCTCAACTTTGCGGCCAGTGACTCGCCGGTGCTCTTGTTGCATGCCGATCCGACCGACAGCGAGACCGGCTTTACCTGGAGCGGCAATGTGCTGCCCACCCAGAAACTGATCAATGATTCGGGCAATGTCTGCACGACTGTGGCCCAGCCTGACGGCAGCCACACCGTGGACTTGTCCTTGGGCGGAGCCTACTGGACGAACCATCTGCTGCCATTCCTGTGGGCGCGGCTGAAACTGAGTGGTGTCTGAAGGATCGGTGACGAGAGCAGGTCAGCTCATCAAATCGTGGATGCGCACACGGGGGCAGGTATGCGAGTATTGTCATCGGACTGAAACTTGCGTACGCCCAGCGGGGCGACGACGTTGTCGGTCCCCAATGGAGGCTCCCATGTCTGGTCGCAGTGTTTTCCGGCCCATCTTTCGATTGTTCTGTCGCGCTTTTGCCGAGACTCGGCGTGGCGTGGCCTGCCTGTTCCTGGTGCTGGCCTTGTTGTCCAACGCCCCTCATGTCCAGGCGGCGCAGATCAACACGCCCATCGTCACCAGCCTCACCAGCACGACCGAGCACATGATCTCCTACCGCCATCAGGAGCATTCCTGGCAAACCTCCGATGGCGGAATGCATGTCTTGATCAATCGTGGCGACCAGGCCAGCGGTGATGCCCTGGCTCTTTATTCAAGCCACGACGCAGGATTGAGCTGGACCCTGATGGCCAGCCTGCCCAAGTCGGGCGCCACCAGCGCAGCAGACGGCAGCTTTGGCAGCAACACCTTGACCGTGACCTATTCGTCCAGTGTGGGTGATGTGCGCGCGACCGCCTTCAAGTATGACCCCGCGTTGCGCACCTGGAGCACGACGGATGTGCACAAGGTTCCTCGCGCCAGCAAGCAGATCGCTGCCTTCAATCCCACGCAGGTGACCGACAGGAACAAGAACGGCTGGATTGCTCTCGTCGAAAGCGACCTGAACAGCGGTGAGTCGGCCATCCGCCTTTATCGCCGCGCGGCCGGCACTCAGGTTTGGGAGGACACCGGCCTGAGCTTCGGCCCGCGCGATGCGCTGTCGGTCTATCCCGCCGTCAAGCGCAGTGCGCGTCTGGTCTTGACACCGGGTGGCATCGGCATGATCTACACGGTGCGCGAGCAGATGTTCTGGGCCGAGCGGCCCACCGAGGGTGCGTCCGATCTGCCCTGGACCCTGCGTGCCGAGCCGCTCTATACCAGCCCCTATCCGCCCGATGATGAACCCCTGTCCAGCCACTTCAGCACCCTGGTGGACGACAAAGGCTATGTTCACACCGCCATGGCCGATGGCGGGCGCCTGATTTACCAGCGCTATGACGCTGTTGCTCTGGCCTGGGGTGCGCCCAAGGTGCTGACCGGCGACCTGAACATCACCTATCCGCAGATCACGTGGATTGGTGGCGCCAAGATCGCCATCGTGGTCAATGTGGATGCCATGGCCCGCGTGTTCCAGTCCGCCGATCAGGGGCAGTCCGGCACCTTCTATTGCACCCACCGGCTGGAGCATCCGGTGGCGCCCATCGGCAGCGGCATCGACTATGGGCGTCCGCGCATCGAGATGCCATCCAAGTCACGGGCACCGGTGCCGGTGTTCCAGCAGTTTGAAACCCAGAACGGCGCCAAGCAGCGGGCTTTGCTCTACCAGTTTGACGCTGCTGCAGCGGCGGCCTGCCAATGATTGTTCCGGCCGAGCCAGGGGCCGTTTACAATGGGTGGGTCTTTGGGGAGTAGCCGCCCTGCCGTTGCAGGGGCTTGCGTCAACATGCTTGATCCGGATGTCGTGCCCATTCAGCACGCCCGGTCATGGTGCAAGCGACCTTGGGTTTGGCAAGACCTTTGACTGCACTGCCCCCGGTTGGGCCGGGGGTGCGGTGTGGTCATGGGTTTTCACCATCCGGCCCCGGAGTTCCCCATGGAAGCATTTCTCGTCTCGACCGGCGTCGTCGCACTCGGCGAAATCGGCGACAAGACCCAGTTGCTGGCCCTGCTGCTGGCCGCCCGGTTCCGCCGCCCCATCCCCATCATTCTCGGCATCCTGGTGGCCACTCTGGCCAACCATGCGCTGGCCGGCATGGTCGGCGACTGGGTCGCCAAGGCCCTGGGCCCGGACCTGCTGCGCTGGATCATCGGCATCGGCTTCCTCGCCATGGCCGGCTGGATGCTGATCCCCGACAAGCTCGATGACGTGGACGCCGGCGCGGGCCGCTTCGGCGTGTTCGGCACCACCGTGCTGGCTTTCTTCCTGGCCGAGATGGGCGACAAGACCCAGATCGCCACCGTCGCCCTGGCGGCGCGCTATGCCGACCTGTGGGCCGTGGTGGCCGGCACCACCCTGGGCATGATGCTGGCCAATGTGCCGGCCGTGCTGCTGGGCGACCGGGCCGCCAAGCGCATCTCGATGAAGCTGGTCCACGGCATTGCGGCCGTGATCTTTGCGGTGCTGGGCGTGTTGACCTTGTTCAACATCGGCCACCTGTTCTGAGTCAGGTACCGGTTCAGGTGCTTTGCACCTGCGGCTTCGTCTCTCGTCAGGCGAGTGCCTGACAATGCGAGCATCCTGATCGATGGGCTCGCGGCGCCCCGAGTCCGTGTTGCAAAGGCCTGTTCCATGGATCTCGTGGGAGAAGACGCTCTTCTGGCAGAACGCACCGGCTGCCGCCTGCTGGCCGGCTTGCTTGGTGCTTGCCTTCTGGTCATGTTGAGTGCCTGCACCACCGTGCGCCCCGACTACAACGCGCCCCTGCCGCCCGACATGCCCCGGCCGGGCTACCGGATGAGCGCCTTGCCGGCCACGGCCGCCAATGGCAACGAGTTGTTCCTGGCCACGTCCTTCTCGGGCGGTGGCGCCCGTGCCGCTGCCTTCGCCTATGGCGTGTTGCAGGGCATGCGTGAAACCACGGTGGAGCTGGAGGGGCAGCGCCGCACGATGTTGAATGAGCTCGACATCGTCAGCGGCGTGTCCGGTGGCAGCTGGGCTGCGGCCTACCTGGCGCTGCACGGGGAGGCCATGTTTCCGGCCTTCCATGAGCAGGTGCTGATGCGTGACCTGCAGTCGGCCTTCATCCAGGATCTGCTCTCACCCGCCAACCTGGGGTGGACGCTTTCTGACCGCTACGGCCGTGGTGACGTGCTGGCCGCGTTCTTCGATCGCGAGATCTTTCGCGGTGCCCGCTATGCCGATCTGCTGGCGCAGAAGCGGCGGCCTTGGCTGTCGATCAGCGCGACCGACATGTCCCTGGGATCCCGCTTCGAGTTCGTGCAGGACCAGTTCGACATGCTCTGCTCTGACCTGGGCAGCGTGCACCTGTCCACCGCGGTGGCGGCCTCGTCGGCGGTGCCGATCGCACTCTCACCGATCACCCTGAAGAACCACCCCGTGTCCTGCCCGCTGGGCACCAATGCCTTCATGTACGGTCTGTTCGGTGATCGCAAGCGCTCGATGCTGGTTCGCCAAGCCACCACCTACCAGGACAAGCAGGCGCGCCCCTTCGTGCACCTGCTGGACGGTGGGCTGGCCGACAACCTGGCCACCCGCGGCGCCATCGAGGCGGCCACGGCCATGGGCGGCATCCGTGCGGTCACCGAGGACGGCGACGCCCAGGGCTTGCGCTGGCTGGTCTTTGTCGTCGTCAATGCCGAGGGCAGCAGCGGCCTGGATGCTGACCGCTCGGACCGGGTGCCTTCCATTTTGCGGGTCACCAATGCCGTGGCCGACATTCCGCTGGGGCGCTATTCGAGCGACTCGCAGGAGCTGCTGCGCGAGGCACTGGTTCGCTGGTCGGGCGAGGTGCGCACCGCAGACGGTCAGCCGCTGCGCACCTACTACATCGAGGTCAGCCTGCAAGACGCCGAAGCCCATGCGGAGGCGCAGGGCCTCAGCTTGCTGCCCACGGCGCTGTCGCTGCCGCCAGCCGACGTGGCCCGGGTCATCGAGGCCGGACGCAGCCTGTTTCGCCGCTCGCCCGAGCTGGCCCGGCTCCAGCAAGATCTGCGGCAGTCGCCTTGAGCCCGCCGCAGGTCCTGCTCACTCTCGCGGCAGCATCACGCAGGTGGTGGTGGCATGGGCGTAGAGCTTGCCGTCCGGGCCCACCAGGCGGCCTTCGGCAAAGCCGATCTTGCGGCCGGCGTTGATCAACCGACCCTCGGCGCGCACCAGTTTCACGCTGGGCGTCAGGGCGCGGATGTAGCTGATTTTCAGCTCGGCCGTGGTGTAGCCCACGCCGGCGGGCAGGGTGGTGTGGATGGCGCAGGCCACGGCCGAATCGAGCAAGGTGGCGATCCAGCCGCCGTGGATGGTGCCCAGCGGGTTCATGAACTTGGCGCTGGGCCGGCCCTGGAACACCATCAGGCCCGGCTCGAAATGCACCGGGCAGAAGTCCATCGACGCGCCGATCGGCACCGAGGGCAGCTCGCCGGCACTGATGGCCTCGAACATCTGCAGGCCGGTCTTGTCGGCCACTTGATCGGGCCGGGCCACGCCAGGCGCGGCCAGGGTGGCGCGCACGCGCAGCTCATCGGCTTCCCAGCGCGCCAATACGGCTTGCACATCCTCGACGGCGGGGGTGGGGGCGGTGGCACTCATGTCGCATCTCCAGGTTCTGGGGTTGTGTTGATTGCCATGGGCATGGCCCATCGCAATCGTTGTACCTACAATCATAAACATGAAAACCAAGCCGACCACTGTCGCCCAGGTGCCAACCGGGACGCTTCCCGGGGAATCCGCCGAGCGCGCATCGGACCCGGCGCAGCCGCGCGGTTGCAGCCATTTCAAGCTGCGCCAGTTGTCGCGCCGCGTCGGCCGCTTCTACGACGGTGCGCTGGCGGATGAAACCGGGCTCAAGACCTCGCAGTACAGCCTGCTCAGCCATGTGCAGTGGTTGCAGCCGGTGCGGCCGGCCGACCTGGCGGCGCAGATGGAACTCACCCCGTCCACCCTGACGCGCAATCTGCAGCCGCTGCTGGCCCAAGGCTGGCTGGCGATCGGCCCTGGCACGGACGGGCGCAGCCGGCTCATCACCCTGACCCCTGAAGGCCAGGCCAAGCGGCTGCAGGCTCAGCAGGTCTGGAAGCGGGCGCAGCGCGCTTTCAATGCCCAACTGGGGCCCGAGCGGGTGCAGGCACTCCATGCCTTGATCGACGATTGCATGGCGGTGCTGGCGCAAGACACCGATGGGCAGACCTGAGCTTGCGCTTGGTGCGTGCGCATGCGGGCGGGGCACGGCTTCGGTGCAAGGTCGGCCGGGAGCCCTCCCGCCCGGTTCATCAAGCCCGGTGAGCCGCCCTGGATCCGGCCTGGCACGACTCTCGCTTGATGCATCGCGGGGCGCGATGGTTCATCGCTCACCGAAGGGTCGCTAGGGTTCCGGCAAGGGTTGCGCATGCAGCCCCTGCGCTGGTCCGAGAGCAACCGGCTTCAATCCTCACTCCGGCATCTTTTGATGCAGGGGGCCGAGGGTCAGGCTCCACGGCGGGACAAAAGCCCGGGAGATTCACTTCGTTGAGAGGTGTTCGTCCGCGTGTTTTGTCACTGCCTTGCAGGAGCCTTTGATGCCTTCGACTTCCAAACTTGACTCGAGATTCGCATCGGCTGTTCAGCCCATGCGCCGCCTGCTGTCTGCTGGCCTGGCTTGCGCCACGCTGGCCGCCGGCTTGTCCTTCAGTGCACCGGCTGCGGCCGAGGTCAAGGTCGGCGTGTCCGACTGGCCGGGCTGGGTCGCCTGGTATGTGGCCGAGCAAAAGGGCTATTTCAAGAAGAACGGCGCCGACGTCAAGCTGGTCTGGTTCGCCAACTACACCGACTCGGTCTCGGCGCTGTCATCGGGCCAGCTGGACGCCAACTCGCAGACCTGGTCCGACACCCTGGGCCCGCTCGCCAAGGGCATCAAGATCAAGGCCATCCTGGTCAATGACAACTCGGCCGGCAACGACGCCCTGCTGGTCTCGCCCAAGATCAAGACCTTTGCCGACCTGAAGGGCAAGCAGGTCGCGCTGGAGCAGTTCAGCATCTCCCATTTCGTGCTGGCCAATGCCCTGGCCAAGAACGGCCTCAAGCCCGGCGATGTGAAGATCGTCAACCTGGCCGCCGGTGATGCCGCCGCCGCCTTCATCGGTGGCAAGGTCGATGCCGCCGTGGTCTGGAACCCCTGGATCCACCAGATCACCAGCTCGGGCAAGGGCCGCGCGCTGTTCACCTCCAAGGACATGCCCGGCCTGGTGCCCGACCTGCTGGTGGCACAAGAGAAGTCCATCGCCAGCAAGCGCAAGGAGCTGGTCGGCATGATCAAGGCCTGGTTCGAGACCGAGAAGTTCATCCGCGAGCAACCCGCCGAAGCCGCCAAGATCATGGCCAAGGTGGTCAGCATGAAGCCCGACGAATACCAGGTCTTCGTGCCCGGCACCAAGTTCTTTGACGCTGCCGCCAACAAGGCCGCCTTCGACCCGGCTCAGCCCGCGTCGCTGCTGGCCGTCACGCCCACCATCCTCGGCTT
>CALRVU010000150.1:0-7205 GCA_943371685.1 Bordetella parapertussis
CTGTGTCTTGGCGGCGGCCTGTGCGTCCGGAAACTCGCTGCGAACGATGGCAGACACACAAAACACAGGCGCCAAGCCCTGGCAAGCCAGGTCCAGGCCCAGCTTCATGTCCTCGACGATCGAACCGTTGTCGAGGCGCACCTGTTGCAGCATGGGCCAGGTAAAGGCCATGCCCGTGCCCATCAACTGACAGGGCTGACCGAGGCGGGCGGCGCCCGAAGGTCTGATCCAGTTGCGCAAGCGCCATGTGAACTCGTTCAACCGTCGAGACAGCGCCGCGCCCGTCGGCGCGGTCATCAGATAGAGCGCCTGCACTGGCCGCCCGGTCCGCTGCACGGTCTCTGCCAGGGCATCGATTGCGCCGGAGTCGATGCGGCAGTCCGCGTCGATGATGATCACCAGCGAGGGGGGCGTCTGCTGCAAGGTGGCCAGACCATGGGCCAAGGCATAGCCTTTTCCACGCAGGTGCTCGTTCTGTCGCTCGGTCACCTCAGCGCCATGGGCGCGCGCCACGAGGGCTGTGTCATCCGTGCAGTTGTCAGCCACCACCAGCAATCGGTCAGAGCTTTGCAGCTGCGAGCGAACGCTGGCCAGCGTTGTGGCAATGCCAGCGGCCTCGTTGTGCGCAGGCACCAGCACGACAAGAGCGGGTCGCGGGCTGTCCGCGCGCATGGGCGCAACACGGCCGCTGGACTGCCTTGCCTCGAGTGCATGCGCCAACACTTGAACGAAGAGCAGGCCGGCCAGCCCGCAGAGCACCAAGGCCAGCGCACCGGAAATCAATACGAACAAGGTGATCATCGGCGCATGAGTGGGTCTGCGTGGTCGGTGAACAAGCTGCGCAACAAGGCCGCTTGTTGATCGATGTGGTGTCGCTCGGTCACCTGGGCCAGCGCTGACCGGCCCATCGCCACCAGTCTCTCCGGTGATGAGGCCAGGCACTCACGCATGGCTTGCGCCAAGGCTTGCACATCGCCTGCTGCGACCAGCCAGCCGTCCTGGCCGGGTCTGACGAGTTCGGGAATGCCTGCGATCTGTGTCGAAATGACCGGGCGGGCCATCGCCATGGCTTCCATCAAGACCACGGGCAAGCCCTCGGCAAAACTGGGCAGCACGAGGCCACGGGCCGCCAGGATCTCCGTTCGCACGGTGCTGCTGTCGATCCAGCCCGTGATTCGAACCTTGCTTTGCAACCCGCGTGCGGCAATGGCTTGTTCAAGGGCCGTGCGCATTTCTCCATCGCCGGCCAGTACGAGCTCAAACGTCGGGTGATCCACCGCAACCAGGCTGGCCGCCTCCAGCAGCAGCAGCTGTCCTTTTTGCTCGCACAGTCGGCCGACACACACCAGGCGCATCGAAGGGGAAGGGGCGGCGGATTCGGCTGAAATGAAAGAGTCGGCGTCCAGCCCGCAGTGGACCACCTGTACCTTGTGCCATGCATCAGCGGGCAGCCAGCGCCACAGTTGGCTGCGACCAAAGCTGCTGATCGCGACCACGAATCTGGCCGCCTCAATCTTGGTGGCCAGTCCCAGGAACTGAGGCTTGTCAAACTCCTCCGGGCCATGCACGGTGAAGCTGAAGCCCGGCCCGCCCAGCAGGTGGGCAAGCATTGCCACTTCGGCTGAGTTGGTGCCGAAGTGCGCATGCAGGTGGGCCGCGCCGGACTGGCGCAGCCAGATGCAAAGCCTGGCCGCCTCCAGCAGGTAGATGAAATGGAAGAGCCTGGGGCGGTCGGCGTGTCGGCCCATCTGCCAAGCGGTCTTCAGTGCGATCCAGCTAGCCGCCGGTGCGCTGAACCAGCGGCCGAGCCACGCGCCCAGCATGGGCAAGACGGCCCACACACCCTCCTGGAGCAAGTAGCGTGTGCGCGCTTGCTCCTGCAGGTCCTCCGGGTCTTGGACATCGGCGTCCCAGCCACGCAAGGCATAGCGATCAACTTGCACACCTTGGCGCTCCAGCGCGGCGATCTCCCGCCGGATGAATGTGTGGCTGACTTTGGGGTATTGGTTGACCAGGTAGGCGACGCGCATGGCTGACTGGGGCGGAGTGGGCCTGCGAGGGCTCATTTGTACTCAATGAGAGTGTGCTGGCGCTGACCGATTCTTCGCCAGACGAAAGACACCACTCCCTGCGCTTCAGGCAAACGCCCCAGCAAGAGGAAGGCCGACTGGCGCCATGGAATGGGGGAGCCTTGCCGCTGGTGTCGCAACCCCAAGCGCAGCCACTGCGCTGGAAAAATCAGCACGCCAAGCCATGCCCAAGGACTGACGGCCGCGGACGCCAGGATGGCCAGGGGCAGGGCGATGCCCCACAAGACGGCACGACCTGTTTCCCGCACAAAGTGTCTCTCTGGCGTCCTCCCGTGCCGCCAGCAGCCTTCGGCAAAGGCATGGCCTGAACGCACATTGCGTTGCCACCATTGGCGCGCCCGTGTGATCGCGGCATCGTGCAGCGTCATCTCTGCGGGCAATCGCAGAATCTTCCAACCAGCCAAGCGCAATCTCAAGGCCAGTTCGGGGTCTTCGCCTGCGATGAGGCCGGCGTTGTAGCCGCCGACTTCTTCGAATGCCGATCGGCGAATCATCACGTCACCACCGAACGCCAGGGCTTCTCCCAGCGGCGTGTCCCACTCCAGATCGCAAAGCTGGTTGTAGACCGTTGCCTGAGGGAATCGCTCCCTGCGCCGACCACACACAGCGGCCAACCCAGCGTTGGCTGTCAGATGGTCATGGGCCGTGCGCAACCAGCCGGGCGCTACTTCGCAGTCACCGTCGATGAACTGCACGGCAGACACGTCGGGTGCATGGGCAAGCAAGCGTGCAAAGCCTTCATTGCGGGCTCGAGCGGCAGTGAAAGGCTGCGCTGGATCCAGCGCCACAACCGCGGCTCCGCAGTCGCGTGCATGGGCCACCGAACCGTCCGAGGAATTGGAGTCCACGTAGACCAGCGGGCCAGCATGGTCCTGCAGCGAGGCAAGGCAGCGTTCAAGGCGTGCCCCTTCATTGCGGCCGATGACCACCACCCCGTATTTCAGGGGCACAGTTGCCTCATTGCATGGCCTCGGTTCGGTCACGTCACCGCGCTCGCTGCCGGGGGCGCAACTGCGGGAGCTCAGCGCTCTTTGGTGCAGTGATATGCCAGACGCAGGGCAGCGCCACCATGATCATCAACAGGGACGGCATGATGCCGAAAGTCGAAGTCGTGAAGATGGTCAGCATCAAGGCCAGCAAGGTCGCGAGCATGGTCGGACTGAATTCGCCCAGGACTTTGCGCTTGCCTCCTTCGAGTGGTGCCAGTGTCTTGACCAGGCTGATCTCGGCGATGCCGAACGGAGCGAGGTAGACGGCCAACCCGACCAGGCCCGCGTTGAGCGTCACGGCAAGGTAGCTGTTGACGAGGTCAATGATGCCTTCGCCCTGGACCAGGTGCTGCATGTGCAAAGCATAGTCAGGCACCCCCCACCAAGGGCTTTGGCTGATCAAAGCCAGGGAGGTGTCCAGCAGGTCTCGGCGGTAGTCAATGGATCCGGTGTTGCTTTCGCCGCCGCCAAACAACGAGGCAATGGCATCAGTGACCTGGTCATCCAGCCCGGACAAGCGCAGACCAATCGTTGCCAGCAAGGCGACGGCGATCAAAGACTGAAAACCGGTGGCGCTGACACGCCGCAATGCCAGCAGGGCCAAGCCGCCGACCAGGATTCCGAGCAGGGGGCCTCGCCCGCCTGTGGCCACCAAGCCGACCAGGAGCAACATGAACACGAGTTGAACCGGCCAGGTTCGAAGCTCTTTGCCTTTCAGATGCGCCCAGATGCCAGTCGCCATGATCAGCATGAATGCCAGAACCAGCGGTTGCGGCGCCATGGCCTGGACGCGGAGCAGGCTGCCCCGGAACAACTCCATGGTCAGTTGCCAGCGGATGTCGTAGATGAATTGCAGACCGGAATAGGTGAGCCTCTGTGTGGCGAACTCCACCACGGCGACTGCAGCGGCGAACACGAGTCCGATCATGAGATAGGACAGGAACAAGCGAAGGTCAGTGCGGCTCTTGAGCCCGCGAGTCAACACGTAGTAGGGAATCAGCAGGTCGAGGAATGACTCTGTGACCATGCGCACCATCTGGGATGTGCTCGTGTGATTGAGCACCAGGGCCAAGCGGAGAACTTCGTAGCCCACGACGACCAGATCCAGCCAGCGCATGGTTGGCGCGACCGGTTGCCTTGGCGTGGTGAACAACTGAAAGGCCGGAACCATCAGAACGGCCAAGGTCAGGATGCGGATGTGGTTCAACTCGAGGAGTGAGTTGATGCCCTCCATGCCTCCAAGTGCATAGCGGATGGACGGCATGGTGGCGAGCAACAGGGCGTACAGCCCAAGCCGGGCAGGCAACTCGCCCTTGATCGTCATGCTGCTGCCGATGGCGATGACCGCCAGGGCGATCATGAAGAGCGCAGCGTACGACGCCATGAAGGCGGCCGAAGTGGCCAGCAGCAAGGTGATCCAGGCGTGCTTGTACTGCTCCTGCGTGAGCAGCCCTGTGAAGGCCGGCCTCAGGATGAAGCCGCAGGCCACGCCGATCAGGCCGACAACGGCCAGCAGCTTCAGGGAATAGATGAACATCGTGGGGCAGGCGAGTCTGGAAGGCCGAGAACGTCGCTCGGCTCAGCGTTTCGTCGGGGCTTGATCGTGGCGGGGACGCCAACGGCAATGTGATCGTCCGGTACATCGCACAACACCACGGCATTGGCCCCGATCGAAACGTTGTTGCCGATCCGGATGTCGCCCAGGATCTTGGCGCCGGATCCGATGTCGACATTGTTGCCGATCGTTGGGGCGACCGGCGTGGACGTGTGGCGCAATCCGACGACGACACCGTTGCGGATTCGGCAGTTGTCGCCAAAGCGCGCGTAGCCGCTGATGACGATGCCGCCGAAGTGGTCGATGACGAAGCCGCGTCCGATGTCCACCTCACAGGGCAGTTCGATGCCAGTGAGAATCTGCACGAACTTGTAGGCCAAGTGGTAGATCATCGAAAAGATCTTGCGCACGGGGCTGGGCTTGACGCCATAGCGCCAGCGCCCGAAGCGGTACACGGTCATCACCCAGAACCCTTGGGCGCCCCATTGACGACCATGGGAAGCGAAGTCAGCGCGGATGTTTTCAAACCACATGATCGAGCCTCAGCGGGTCGGCTGCAGACCCAGACGGGTTTGCAGAGCGAGCCTCAGCGTGGCCTGGATGCGCTTCACGTGATAGCCCAGCCGGGGCCGGCGCTCCGCCTTGGCCAGTGCCTTGGCAGCCAGCATGGCATCGCCCAGCAACTCCAGAAGCAGATGGGCGCCCAGGGTCAACAAACCGCCGTTCTTGCGAAAGTACAGCATGGCGCTTTCAAGCTGCAAGGCTTCGACCTGCTGGCCGGCTTGGCTGACTGGCCCATCCGAGCGTGCGCTTTCACCACCAATGTGAACCACCGTCGTGTCCGCAAAGAAGTGCACCTCCCAGCCGGCAAGCTTTGCGGCGCGGCAATGGTCCACCTCTTCAAAGTAGAGAAAGTAGCGCGGATCGAACAGCCCGACCTGATCGATCACATCCTTGCGGACCAGGTAGAAGCAGCCGGGAACCCAGTCGCAGGCCCGTGCCACTTGGTGGTCCCAGCTCATGTCATCGATCAAGGTCACCGAGGGCATCAGTTTTGCCAGCCCGAAACGAACCAGGAACATGTTGAGCGGCGTCGGGAAGTACCTGCAACTGGGCTGGAGTGCCCCGTCGCGGCCGACGAGCCTGGCGCCCAGAATGCCGCAGCGCGCATGAGCGTCCATATAGGCCAGGGTTCGAGTCAGCGCCTCTGGCTGGACGAATGCGTCGGTGTTCAGAAGCAGAAGATAGGGCGAGCGCACCTGGGAGAGCGCCAGATTGTTGGCCCGTCCAAAGCCGAGGTTTGCGCCTGACCGGATCAGGTGCACGTCCGGATGATGAGTTTGGAGGTGTTCGGCCGATCCGTCGCGAGAATCGTTGTCCACCACAATCACTTGCGCACCTCCCATCGGCGCCATCGCAGCCTGGAGGTCAGACAGACACCGGTCAAGCAGATGCTTCGTGTTGTAGCTGACCAGCAGCACAGTCAGCAGATGGGGTGGGCGCGTCATGCCTGCATTCTCGCAGCAGCATTTCTCAGCCTCTCAACAGGACCCGGCTGCTACATTACCGCACGCCCCGCTGGAGCAGTTTTCCAGGGCAGGGAGACCCCTTCGGGCATGGTCGCCGTGCAGGTTGTGCAGGGAGCGCATCAGTCGGATGATGTAAAGATGATGGGAAATCGGTTGGCGTGGTTGAGGCTCAAGGCGGCCTGGTGGCAGGCCCGCTCGAAGTCAAGATTGACCTCAACCCGCGAGATCCGCTTCTCCAGTCGGCCGGTGCACAAGGTGTTGGTCCTCAGTGAAGCCGGTGCCATCCCCCAGAGCCAGATCTTCCCCTACTACTTCTATGCGGACAAGGTCTCGGCCGAGGACGCTTACGAGATTCGCGAGCTGGGTCTGGATCGCTTCCTGGAGCAGACGCCCTCGTCGGCGCTGCTTCCCCCGGATCCTGATCTGGTGCTCTTCCAGGTTTGGTTGGGCAGGCGATCGGATCAAGTCTCTGACATTGCGGCCCGGATCCGGGCTCGCTACCCAAGCGCGCGGTTGGTGTTTCTCGACCCTTTCGCACCCGCCGATCTGCGCTTCGCCGTTGCCCTTGATCCCTACATCGATGGCTATGTGAAGAAGAATCTGCTGCGAGATCGGTCGAGGTATGGAAATGCGACGCGCGGAGACACCAATCTGACGGACTGGTTTGGCGAGCGCTATGGCGAGACGCAACCCGTCGTGTGTTTTGATATCCCGGCCGGGTTCATGGACAAGGTGACGGTTGGCGCAGGTTTTTGCATGGCGCCACAGTTGCTTCATGTGTTCTACCGCGACCTGAAACTGCCGAAGTGGAGCGAGCGGTCGCTGGACTTGCATGCTCGACTTGGTGGCACCGGATCCATCGGCTGGTATGAAAAGATGCGCTCCGAATGCGTGGCCCGCGTGGAAATGCTGTCCGGCGTGCGCGTGACGCAGCTTGGCACCGTTTCCAAGCGGCAGTACGTGGCCGAGCTGCTGGACTCAAAGATCTGCTTCAGCCCCTTTGGCTACGGCGAGGTGTGTTGGCGAGACTTTGAGGCCGTTG
>CALRVU010000151.1:0-7175 GCA_943371685.1 Bordetella parapertussis
AGTCGCTGGCGCATGGCATCCACCTGATTGCGGTGCAGAGTGCCGACGGCTCCCTGGTGGTCGGCGATTCGCACCACTACGGTTCGGCCCCTGAGCCCTTTGCCAGCGCGCGGGTGGATGAGCTCATTCTTGATCACCTGCAACGCACACTGAAAATCGGCCAGGCCCACGTCACGCAGCGATGGGTGGGCCAGTACCCCTCCTCGGCGCAACACGATTGCCTGATCCTGCAGCCCGACTCGGCCACCCGTGGGGTGGTCGTGACCAGTGGCACCGGCGCCAGCACGGCCTTCGGCATCGCCGAAGACGTGTTCGAGACCTGGTGACACCGCCTTTCCTGAAAGAACCTCATGACCGCTTCCAACGCTCCACTCCAGGCTGTTGTCTTTGACTGGGCCGGCACGGTGCTGGACTTTGGCTCCTGCGCGCCCATGGGCGCCTTCGTGCGCCTGTTCGAGCGCTTCGGCATCGACATCACCATCGCCGAAGCCCGCGGGCCGATGGGCATGGCCAAGTGGGACCACATCAAGGCGGTGGGCAGCCTGCCGCGGGTGGCGGCGCAGTGGCAGCAGCAGTTCGGTCGCGACTTTGCCGATGCGGACGTGGACCACCTGTACGAGGTGTTCACCCCCATGAACGCGGCCGTGGTGCCGGACTTTGCCGACTTCATTCCCGGCGCCCTCGAGACCGTGGCGGCGCTGCGCGCGCGCGGCTTCAAGATCGGCTCGACCACCGGCTACAACCGGCCGATCATGGAGGTGGTCAGCAAGATCGCCGCGCAGGGCGGCTTCGTGCCCGACAACCTGGTCTGCGCCGGTGACCTGGCCGCCGGCCGGCCCAGCCCCTTGATGATGTACCGCTGCTTCGCCGATCTGGGCGTCTGGCCGCCGCACACCGTGGTCAAGGTCGACGACACCGGCGTGGGCCTGGAAGAGGGTTTGAACGCCGGCACCTGGGCCGTGGGCGTGGCCATCAGCGGCAATGCCACCGGCCTGAGCCTGGCGGACTGGCTGGCGCTGACCGCCGCGCAGCAAGCCGAATGCCGCGCCGCCGCCACCGCCCAGCTGAAGGCCGCCGGCGCCCATGTGGTGATCGACAGCGTGGCCGACCTGCTGCCGGTGATCGACGAGCTGAACGCCCGCCTGGCGCGCGGCGAGCGACCCTGAGTTCGGTACCGGCGCCCGGCGCGTCCGCCTTGGCGCGGGCCGCGCCACAGGGTCGGTCGATGGTGTACGTGAGTTGCTGCGACTGGCGTGCGCGCGTGCCAGTATCGTTGCCCGCGCGCAGACCATTCCATCGCGGCTGGTTTGCCGGGAAGCGGTCTTTCGTCAGTACTGGCACCCGGCCATCAAGAGTCACTCGCGACCGGCTGCTTGCGGGCAGTCCACCCGGTCGCTGGCAGAGATCGGAGCGGCCAATCTTATGGACCTTATCGGGGCCTCACATCCCGTCTATACGCCCTAAGTCTGCTGCCGCACCAACGCGTGAGCGGAGCCAGTTGTCGAGTGCGTCGACTCGTACAAACTCCGTCGGCACAACGTATGGCGGATTTCTCATCCACCAGTAGATGTCTCGACTGACATACACCTCTAAGAACCACGGCTCGAGCCCTGCCGCACTTTCCGGCCACTTCAGAAGCTCGCGAAGCTGCGCCACGTTCTGGGAAAGAAAGACACGCCGCCTTTCGATTTTCTGGAACTGGCCGTGGTCCTTGCCAGCACCGAAGATCCGCTCTCGCAGCCTTCGCCCGTCCTTCAGACAGAACGGTGGCTGGTTGTACTTGCACTCCACGCTGAGCCAGAGGTTCCGTGCTGGCCAGTAGGCCAAGACGTCGAAGTCACCGACGTCGTCGAACCCTTTCTTCGGAAAGCGCCGCTTGAAGTCAATGCCATGGATCGCAAACGGCGTCGCTCGCAAGCAAACCTCAAAGGCCCGAACTTCGAGTTTCGCTTCGAGCTTGGCCTTGATGCCTCTGACTTGGGGTATGACGTTCGGCCATGCGAAGTCGGCAGGCAGATACCCATTGGTGAGGGTTCCCAGCCAGATGGCCGAACTCCCCTTGACCGTCGCGGCACCCCAGACCAACAGGTCTTCTTGAACCTTCACCAAAGGTCGGATGAGGTAGCGATGCACTCGCTTGTTGTGCTCCCAGGTCGGCACATCCGGCTCGTCAGTGTCCTTGCCTGCCAACCTTCGTATCCCAGCCGAGTCCAGAGTCAGGAACTCAACGATTCGCTCAGCCGTACCTGTGGTGACTTCTGGCAGCCTCTCAACAAGTTTGCTCGCAACAGCCGCGGGCGACGCTTGGTAGGAGAACTGCAGATCCTCCGCGCCACCCGCAGAGTACCAGCGTGACAGCATTTCCAAGGTTTGGACAAGATGTGAGAGCGAAAAGCCAACGTCGGCGACAAAGGCGTCGTTGATCGCCTTCAAGTTGACGCCATCCTCCTGCTCAGAGGTCACCTCATCATCTTCGTTGAGGTCGATCCCGAGCTTTGCGGCTGCATTTTCTTCAAGGAAGAGCCGCTCCTGCTCGTCTCGCCCCTCGGAGAAGAACACTGTGGGGATGAATTGGTCATCCACTTCGAGTCCGCCCACGTCGATGTCGTTGTGCAATGTATCGCTTGCGCCATACAACACTGCCAACCAGTCCACGTCGGCTATCAGCTGCACGACATCTTCCGATCGCACGGTGGCACTTCCTACGGCTGGCAAGCTGAGGCAGCACTCCAACAGGTATCGATAGTTCCTACCAGCAGTGGTCAGCTCCTCGAGCGCCTTCGCAAGCAGTTCCGTTCGATCGAACGAGACTTGGTGCTTCATGCTCAGCTGAAGTCTCGTCACTTCGTCCCGATACTTCGCGGTGACCTGGTCATGCTGTGCGATGCAGAAGAGAAGCAGCTTGCTTCGGTCGAAACGAGCGATGCGCTCGTGGACGAGCTTGCGAAGCGCATCGCGCGCGCCGTTGATGACGAGCTTCGCCGGCTCCAGCTCATGCCTGGACGGAGCCCCTACTCCCTGGTCTTTGAGCACTAAGGCAAGGTCGCGCCGCGCCAGCTTGTACTGCGGAGGCTTTGGCAGGTCGGGGTCGGCATGCTCCGGGACGTCGACAGTGCGACGTGTCGTCTGCATCCTGAACCTCGGTTGCCTCGACGCTGTCTCCCGGACTAGGTCCAACACTTCCGGCGACGGTTGAACACCCAGCAGACCGCAGATTCCGACCATCAGACTCTCAAGGCACTCCGCTTCAAAGGCTGCGTCGTTCGCCTGGTCGAGCTTGGTCCTGAGGCGCGCAAGATTGACGCGCACCGAGACCACCAAGCCGTCACTGCGGCTTGCGGGCTCAATCTTCCAGCCGTTAAGCAATGGACGCGACGCATCTTCAGACCTTGGCTCTTGATCCGCTTCCACCAACGTGTCGGGGTCGGCATGGCAGCGAACGACGATGTGATTGCGAAGGAAGGGTTCGCTCTTGTCGATGAGAGCGCTTCGCTGCGTTGTTGCATCCGCTAGGCAATGCACGAAGAGTTCGACAAGGCGGCCATCGGCCGGATCCACGTCGTCACTGACCTCGAGAACGGCCTGTACGGTGCAGGTACCTGCGCTACCAGACCAGGCTAGGGCTAGCGGACCCTTTGCTCTCAACACCGTGAGGCCATCGCTCTTCTCATCGATCACCCAGGTGGCCTTGCCATCGGGGAAGTAGCGAGGTGCACGCTCCCAGAACTCGGACAGGACCTTGAAGCGCCAGCTCGAATTCCAATGCGGATCCAGGACGATGAAGGTAGGCTGCGTCGCGCCACCGATCAGCAGTTCGTCGGTGTCGCGGAACGACGCAAAGTGGTCTGCGACGCCGCTCATGCCTCCGACGATTGGATTGAGGCCATCGACGTAGCCCCAGAAGCGCTGCAACTCATCGACGTCCTCCAGCGAGTCGAAGATGGTGACGAAGTCTGGCAACGCCAGCACCCGAACCTTCTTCCCTGGCGAGACCATTCGATAGGGTGCGGTCGCAACCTTAGCCATAACCGCCAAGACGTCGATGTGCTCAGCCCCGGGGCGCGATCCGTCTGCTCCGCGAAACTCCACGACCTGACCGCGATCTCGGAGCAGCAACCCCCAGCGATTCGGCTGACTCGCAAGCCGCTTCACGCGGCTCTCAATTCGCCCGACTGCTGAAAGGTCCTGCGGCTGAACCGGAACGACAAGTTGGATCCTGTCGCCGCACATCAATGCAGCGGCGACGAACCAGTCCCGACCGTCGATCTGAAATGGGAGCTCCATAGGTCCAACCATAATCTCGCGGTCCCGGAGCCTTCCAGACACGAATCGAGCGACCCTGCGACTCAGGTTCAGTGCCCGCGCTGGAGACGCTGCCGGCGGGGCGGCATCCCAGTGATCCACAACGACGCTTGGGCCGCTCCTGAGTGAAATCGGCACGTGCCGTGAGCCGACTCTGACGGCGAGCACGGGCACGACTGAGCCCGTCATCACGGCATTGCCAAACTCTGCGAAGCTCCGGGGCTGCTGCAGAAAGCCAAGTTCTGCCGCTACCAGGGACGGGCTGGCAGTGTCGAACGAAGCGAATGGTGCATCCGCGATTGGCAGCAGTGCCGAACTGCATGCGCCCCAGAACTCGGACGTTGGCGTCTCCAAATGACCAGGGTCGATGTGCTCCCTGTGACCCACAGCGTTTGCATCTACGCCACGAATGACGTGTCCCTGGATTGCCAGTGCGAGATGCATGTCACTGAGCGCCTGGGGATCGTCAGCGCGCAGAACCCGGAACGCGTCGATGAAGTCGGGTATTCGCTCGACGCTGCCGCCGAAGAAGGCCGGAGCGAAGCCTTGATGCGTCTCTACGCACACGTCGCCCCAATCGGCCTCCGTGACGAAATCCTCCAACATGGGGAACTGCGGCAGAAGCCGCTGAAGCTCGGCGTGGAACTCGCAAAAATGTTCGTAGGTCGCGAGTCGTACATCCGGGGCGAACGCCGACTCTGGCGTCGCCAGGGCGATGTTCAAAGCAAACAGATGTTTGACCTGGCTCGACCGGTTGGGCAGCCACAGTTCCGACACCCCAAGGGAGACCAGTACATCGAGCGCATTGAACCGGCACAGGAACTCGCGCAGCGTGTCCCTGCGCCTCTCGAACTCGACATAAGAAGCATCAGAGCTAACCGGCTCGTCCTGCTTAAGCTCACGCGGTCGGCCTGTTCGTTGCTTCTTCCGCTTACGCGACATACTCTTTGGCATTCGTTTCCCTTGCGCTCCTAGCACCTTCGAACCTTGGCATTACCCCTGTCGGGCCTTAACGCTACTCGGACATACCGAACTGTGCGCCGCCAGGGATCGCGACGATCGATCAGATCCCAGCGAAACTTGCCTGACTGAATAACACTCGGTGGCTGGCTGACCAGTAGCGTCAGCCAAGGCAGCACTTCTTGTACTTCTTGCCGCTGCCGCAGGGACAGGGGTCATTGCGGCCGACCTTGACTCGCGCCTTGGCGGCTTCGCGGGGCAAGGCCCTCAAGTTGCCCGGGTTGCCCATGTTCTTCGTCAGCGCGTCCATGGCGTCGTCTTGCTCCCATGGGAAGTTCAGATTCAGCCCGAAGCGGAGCGCCTGATCGCTTGGCCGCACACATACCCCGAACCAAGTCTGGGCATGCTCGGTGTACTTCCTGGCATGGCAGTGCCTTCGCAGCGTCGGTCCGGCAACTTCTATCGGGTCGTCGTTGCAGTGAATCGTGAGGCCGGTGCCTGCATTGCCCAGCCCCGCGGTGACATCGTGATTCTTGCCATCAGCGATGCCCTGCTTGGCAAGCTGATCCATGCCCGCGCTGACCTCAAGCACGGTGTCCTCGCCGAGCGTCAGCAGCGTGAAGCCAAGGTCGATAGTTGCGGGATCAGGCCGGGCTTCAAGTGCCTTGACCATGCGCCCCAGGGACGTCGCGCTGAACCGCGTCAAGATGCCTTCAGGGGTGCCCTTGCCTGGGATGCCATCACGCCGAACCAACATCGCCAGATCGAGGTCGGCGGAAATGTCGTCCTCCAGCATGACCATGTCATGCTCGTCGTCTACCCAAAGATTCTGCTTGAGGTGGTAGGACAAGATCGTCAGCTCATGCGACGCCATCAGCTTGTCGGTGTACCCGGTCCGGCGATCCACATAGCTCAAGAAATGCAGCGGGGAGCTGAGCATTTCGGTCATCGCGTCGAGCGCGAAAACGTCCATGACGAAAGGCGGCGAGATCGTGTCGGTCGCCGCGAACTTGAGGAACTGTCGGGCCTGAAAGCTCAAGGCCGGGTAGTGATCTGAGATCAGGCAGATCACGTAGATTCGCTTGAGGCCTGTCGGTAGCGTCACGGCATTGTCGGCAGCGTCTTTGAAAGTGCACTTGCCTTCCTCGATCAGCTTCGCGCAGCGATAGGCTTGATCGCTGGAATCCTGAATGCTCTTCTTGAAGTCGTCTTTGATCTGGAGGTCATTGCCGCGCCGGGCCTCAAGCGTCAGGCGTTTGGATTTGGCCTGCAGGACCAAGGCACGATTGCCGAACAGCACCAGCACGTCGATTTCAGCGAGCTTGGTGTCCTTTGACTCATAGATGTCGATGTTGGCAAGCACGTTCTCCGCGCCGAAGACCTGCCGCAGGCGCTCGACAGCAAACTGCTCGGTGAAGACGCCGCGGTTCTGCATGGCGGTGCTGACATAGGCCCTGTCAGCACCCATCCAGTAGAACGGCGCTTCATACAGCGCTTCCACGAGGCTGTAGATGTGGAAGAGCAGGAAGTTGCCATCCGGCATGTGGATGAGTGGACTGGCGTTGGCAATATTGAAATCGTGCAGTGCCTTGAACTGCTCGTTGTGTGCGCCCGGCGGGACGGCAAATGCCGATAGGACCTTATCGACGATTGTCGGGTCGATGTGCCCGAAGTCGGCGACCTCTTGCACCGAGAACGCGTTCCCGGGCAGGAAGGTCCATGTCTCTTGGGGCGTTCCGTGCATGGCGCGCATGATTCGGATCGCCTTTTCATCCTGCAATCGCGACACGGCAAGGACGACGTTGCGGGCATCCTGTACTGAGAAGCCCTTGTTGGCGAGGAGCCAAGGGTCATCATTCGCGTACTTGGCAGGGGAGAAATCACGGTACTGAAAGCTGTAGGCGGACTCCCCG
>CALRVU010000152.1:0-7166 GCA_943371685.1 Bordetella parapertussis
GAAGGCGTGGGCGAAGACTTTGCCAACCAGGAGCGCCTGTCCAAGCTGCTGCGTTTTGCCTCGACCCACGCTGACGAGGGCGTGAGCCTGGCCGACTATGTGGCGCGCATGAAGGAAGGCCAGGAGGCGATCTATGTCATCACTGGCGACACCCTGGCCGCCGCCAAGCACAGCCCGCAGCTGGAGATCTTCCGCAAGAAGGGCATCGAGGTGCTGCTGCTGACCGACCGCGTCGACGAGTGGTTGCTCTCGCACCTGCACGAATTTGAGGGCAAGGCGCTGCAGAGCGTGGCCAAGGGCGCCGTGGATCTGGGCAGCCTGCAGGACGAGGAAGAGAAGAAGAAGGCCGAGGAAACCGCCGAGGCCTTCAAGCCGGTGCTGGAGCGCCTGAAGACTGCGCTGGCCGGCCGGGCCAAGGACGTGCGCGTCACCACCCGCCTGGTCGATTCACCGGCCTGCGTGGTGGTCGAGGACGGCGACATGAGCGCCCACCTGGCGCGTCTGCTCAAGCAGTCCGGCCAGGCGGCGCCAGCCGCCGCGCCCATTCTCGAGGTCAACCCCGAGCATGCACTGGTCAAGAAGCTGGAGTCCGATCCGCGCTTTGACGATCTGGCGCAGATCCTGTTCGACCAGGCCTTGTTGGCCGAGGGCGGCCAACTGGATGATCCAGCGGCCTATGTGCAGCGCGTGACGCGCCTGCTCAGCGTGTAAAACGAGGGATTTGGCGGCGGATCTGGCGGAGGTCGCTCAGAACTCCGCCATCCGGTCGATCTGCTCCTGCAGCTCTGCCGCCTGCTGATCCCAGTAGGACGGGCTGGCAAACCAGGGAAAGCCGATCGGAAAGGCCGGGTCGTCCCAGCGCTCGGCCAGCCAGGCGCTGTGATGGATCATGCGCAGGGTGCGCAGCGGCTCGATCAGCAGCAGTTCGCGGTGGTCGAAGTCCATGAAATCGCCGTAGCCATCCAGCAGATGGCTTTGGGCCGCGCTGATGGCGCCGCGCTCGCCGGGCAGCAGCATCCACAGGTCTTGCACGGCCGGGCCGGTGCAGCAGTCGTCCAGGTCCACCAGGTTGGGGCCGGCGAACTGGCCTTCGTCGCGCCAGAGCACATTGCCGGGATGGCAGTCACCATGCAGGCGGATCTGCCGCAGCGGGTCGTGCCGGGCAAAGGCCTGATCCACCAGGTCCAGGGCCTCGGCGCTGGTGCGCAGCCAGCGCCCGGCCGTCTCGGGGCTGACTTGCCCGCCGTCGATCAAGCGCTGGCGGGCGGCATGGCCGAAGGTCGTGCTGTCCAGCGTGCGCCGGTGCTCAAAGCGCCCCCGGCCTGAGACGGCATGCAGGCGGCCGAGCATCCGGCCCAGCCAGGCCAGGGCCTCGGGATCTTCCAGTTCAGGCGCCCGGCCCACGCGCCGCGGGCTCACCGCCAGGCGGAAGCTTTGCTCGCTCTCGCCGGTGTAGTGGCCCAGGGTGGCCCCGCTGGCGTTGAGGCTGAAGGCCGGGTCGTCGAACAGCGGCTTCAAGGCAAGCGGCGCGACCACCGGCAGATCGGCGTCGGCCAGTTCAGCGGCAAAAGCGTGTTCCTCGAGGATTTGCGCATCGGTCCAGCGGCGGGGCCGGTAGAACTTGGCGACCACCACCGAGCCATCGTCCAGATGGGCTTGCCAGACGCGGTTCTCGTAGGAGTTGAGCTGCAGCAGGCGGCCGTCAGCCGGCAGGCCGGCCAGCGTCAGCGCGTGCAGGACGGCCTGCGGATCCAGGTCGGCATAGGGAGTCGGGTCTGTGGGCAAGGGCATCGGCGCATGGTACGCCGGGCCCTAGTCCATGCGGTCCACGCGAGCCTTGCCCATGCCCGTGCGCATGGATGCGAAGAAGCTGCGCAGCATGTCCATGCGCTGGGAGTTGCTCTTCATCCGGTAGTCGAACTCGGCGGCCTGGGTTTCGACCAGAGCCTCCACGTGAGAGGCAATCGATTCAGGTGGCAGCTTCAGCCGGGCCTCGGCCTCGCCGCCATCGCGCTCGACCCGTGCGCCGGCCTTGCGCACGATGCGCAGCATGGCCGTGTTCTCGCTCAGGGCATGGATGATCATGGTGTCCACGCCGCGGTTGCGCGCATGCAGCACCGCATGGTCAAACAGATGGCTGCCATAGCCGCGGCCGCGCGCCTGGGTGGCCACCGACACACCGAACTCGGCGGTGTCGCTCTCGCCGTCGAACTCCGGCAGGTAGGCCAGGTGGGCCATGGCGATCAGTTCAAGCCGGCGGTTGAACACGCCGAAGATCTCGTCGCGGTCAAAGTCCAGACGCTCGACATAGCGCTCGATCTGGCTGTCGCTGGCGCCATAGCCGAAGCGCAGGTAGCGATCGCTGGGCTCCAGGGCCAGCAGGTGGGACAGAACCCGGTCGCGATGACGCTCGGCCAGCGAGCGAACCGGAATCCAGCGGAAGGGGACCGACGTCGGCCGCGAAGCCTCAAGAGGGTCGCTCATGCTTCGTTCTCCATGAACTAGGGGATTACCCTGAATATACTGCGTTGTTGACTTCCCTGCTGATTGAACAATGGCAGGAATCCGGCAGGTGCTCAGGTTTGTCCGCTTTACTCGGGCCGCAGTCTGGTGTACATTCGTCGGCTTTCCCGCAATCGGCGGGGAGAACGGGCCCATTGCAGGCAAGGGTACAAGCCAAGGTTCAAACCGAGGCAGGTCACCCCAGCAGCGACGGGTTCGAGTGTCCTGAGAGGCCGCCTGCCTGGTGTGTCTCGAGGCCTGCAGCCATGCGGGCCGAGAGCCAGACCGGTACTCCAAGCGGTTCCGATGGGGCTCGAGTCAACCGTTCATACAGCCGTTATTTCTTTTCAAAGAACCTCTCATGAAGACCTTCAGCGCCAAACCGGCCGAAGTGACGCACGAGTGGCTTGTGATTGACGCCACCGACAAGGTGCTCGGACGTGTTGCCAGCGAAGTGGCACTCCGTTTGCGCGGCAAGCACAAGGCCATTTACACGCCTCACGTGGACACCGGTGATTTCATCATCATCCTGAACGCCGACAAGATCCGCGTCACTGGCAACAAGGCCAATGACAAGGTGTACTACCGTCACTCGGGTTTCCCGGGCGGTATCTACGGCACCAAGTTCAAGGACATGCAAGCCAAGCATCCAGGCCGCGCCCTGGAGAAGGCCGTCAAGGGCATGCTGCCCAAGGGCCCGCTCGGCTACGCCATGATCAAGAAGCTGAAGGTGTATGCGGGCGACACGCATCCGCACGCCGCCCAGCAGCCCAAGGCGCTGGAAATCTAAGGAGCGGTGATGATCGGTAATTGGAACTACGGCACTGGCCGTCGCAAGTCGTCCGTCGCACGCGTCTTCATGAAGAAGGGCACCGGCCTGATCACCGTCAACGGCAAGACCGTGGACGAGTACTTCGGCCGTCAGACCTCGATCATGATCGTCAAGCAGCCTCTGCTGCTGACGGCCAATGGCGAAACGTTCGACATCAAGGTCAATGTGCATGGCGGCGGCGAGTCCGGCCAAGCCGGTGCTGTCCGTCACGGCATCACCCGCGCCCTGATCGACTATGACGCAGCCCTGAAGCCCGACCTGAGCCGCGCCGGCTTCGTCACGCGTGATGCGCGTGAAGTCGAGCGTAAGAAGGTTGGTCTGCACGGTGCACGTCGCAGAAAGCAGTTCAGCAAGCGCTGATCGAGCGTTCATTCCTTCGGGAGTGCCCGCCAGAGAAGGTCGCCTTGTGCGGCCTTTTTTCATGGGCGCTGCGCTTTTCCTCGTCCCATTTCGGCCTGTTTGCGAGTTCGTGCCATGCGTTGGAAGCTGATTCGTCGCCGCTTGTCGATCTCGTCGCCCCGGATGGCTGTGCGCAGCCGCTGGGCCTGGCCTTTGCGTTGGGCCGTCGGTGCCGTGGTGCTGGGCTTTTCGGCGGCCATCAGCCTGTGGGCCTTCGAGTTCGGCAAGGACATTGCCGGCCTGGACAAGGGCGCCAGGGCCGAGCTGGTGCGCTTGCGCAATGAGCTCAGCCAGTTGCGCGAGGAGCGCGAGAAGGCGCAGTCCATCGCCAACACGGCCGAAAGCCTGCTGAAGATGGAGCGGGCTGCCCAGGAGCGGCTGGCCGTCCAGCTCAAGCAGGTGGAGGCCGAGAACCTCAACCTCAAGGCTGACCTGGGATTCTTCGAGCGCCTGCTGCCGGCCAGCAGCAGCGCTGAAACCTTGCTGGTGCGTGGCCTGCAAGTCGATGGCGAGGCGCCGGGGCGCTGGCGCTACCAGTTGCTGGTGATGCAGAACGGCCGCCAGCCGCAGCCCTTCCAGGGCAGCTATGAGCTGGTGCTTTCAGGCACCCGTGACGGCCAGGCCTGGTCTCTGGCCATGCCCGGTGGGGCCAAGCCCTTGCAGGTCAAGCAGTACGCGCGGGTCGATGGATACATTGAGGGACCACCCCAGGCCGTGGTAAAAACCGTCCAGCTCAAAGTGATGGACAGCCAGGGCGGCGTGCGCGCCACGCAGACCCTCCGCCTTTGAGTTTCGTCGTTGGGAACATGTGCCGGGCAGGGCGGTCCGTGGCGCACAGGAGCAATCAAGAATGTGGTTTGGCAAGAAGAAGCAGCCCCCGATCCGCAGCCTGATCGGGGAGGGCACGGCCGTACACGGAGAGCTGCGCTTTTCCGAAGGCCTGCGCATTGACGGCGAAGTGCACGGCGATGTGGTGGCCAGCGCCGACCATCCCAGCCTGCTGGTCATCAGCGAAAATGCCCGCGTGCATGGCAAGGTGATGGCCGGCCATGTGATCATCAACGGCGAGGTGCACGGACCGGTGCATTCCGACGAGCTGCTTGAGCTGCAGCCCAAGGCCCGCATCGTCGGTGATATTTGCTACGAAGCGCTTGAAATGCACCAAGGTGCCACCATCGATGGCGAGTTGCGTCATCGGCAAGTGGCTGAAGAAAAGCCCGTCTTGAAACTCGCGGCGTCGAACGAGGTCTGAGCAGACCTCGGACGCCCGGAACTGAATCAATTTTGCAGGAAACCACCATGAACGCCGTCGCTGAAGTCCTGACCCCTGAACTGTCGGACATGCCCGCTCCCATCGTCTTCACCGACAGCGCTGCAGCCAAGGTGGCCGATCTGGTGGCCGAAGAAGGCAATCCCGATCTGAAACTGCGCGTGTTCGTCCAGGGCGGCGGCTGCTCGGGTTTCCAGTACGGATTCACCTTCGACGAGATCGCCAACGACGACGACACGCAGATGAAGAAGAATGGCGTGACCTTGCTGATCGACGCCATGAGCCTGCAGTACCTGTCGGGTGCCGAGATCGACTACAAGGAAGACCTGCAAGGCGCCCAGTTCGTCATCAAGAACCCGAATGCCACGACCACTTGCGGTTGTGGCTCCAGCTTCTCGGTCTGACCGACAGGCTCCTGGGGGCTGGTCCCTCAGGCTGAGTGGCGGGGGTGCAGGCAGCCCAGCACTCGCAGCCCCTTGGCGCCAGTCACCTCAGGCCGGTTGCCGGCCTGGCGGTGCACAAAGGCCCATGCCAGCCATGCAAAGGCGGCTGCCTCCACCTGCATCACCGGCAAGCCGGCTTCGGCGGTGTTGCCGATCTTGATCCCGGGCAAGGCCTGGCTCAGCCGGTCCATCAGGTCCGCGTTGAGTGCCCCGCCGCCGCACACCAGCAGCTCTGTCGTGCCCGGCGCATGCCGCAGCAGGGCCTGGGCAATGCTCTGTGCGGTCAGTTCGGCCAAGGTGGCCTGCACGTCGCGCGCTTCCGGGGCGCTGCTCAGGGCCTGCAGCTGGCGGTTCAGCCAATCGACATTGAACAGGTCGCGCCCCGTGCTCTTGGGCGGTGGCAGGGCCAGGAAGGGCTCGCGCATCATGGCGGCCAGCAGCTCGGGCAGCACGCGTCCACCGGCCGCCCATGCGCCGTTCTCGTCATACGACAGCCCCAGGTGGCGATGGATCCAGTGATCGAGCAGCGCATTGGCCGGCCCGGTGTCAAAGCCGCGCACAGTTTGGGCCTCGCGGCCATCGATCGCTGGTGCGCCCAGCAGGCTCAGGTTGGCGATGCCGCCCAGATTGAGCACGGCGCGCTCGATGCCTGCGTGGCCGAACGCGCTGGCGTGGAAAGCCGGCACCAGTGGCGCACCCTGGCCACCGGCGGCCACATCGCGACTGCGGAAATCGCAGACCACGTCGATGTCGGTCAACTCAGCCAGCAGGGCGCCGGCGTTGAGCTGCACGGTGTAGCCGCAGCCATCGAACTCTCCGGGACGGTGGCGCACGGTTTGCCCGTGCGAGCCGATGGCCGTGACCTGGGCGGGTGAGATGCCGGCCTCTTGGAGCAGGCTCTGCACCAACGACGCTTGCTGGCGGGCCAGTTGATTGGCGGCCAGCTGGCTCCGGTGGATTTCATCCGGGCCACTGAGATTGAAGCCGAGCAAAGTCGCCCGAAGGTCGGCAGAGAAAGGTTGATGCTGGTGCCCGAGCACCCGAACCCGACCCTCGGTGGTCGTCACCTCCGCATGCACGGCGTCGATGCCGTCCAGCGAGGTGCCTGACATCAGGCCGATGTAATGCTCGGTCCTGCGCATGCTGGGTCAGGCCCCGACGAGGCAGGGCCTCAGTGCTGTCACTCGACCTGGCCGGGCAGGCCGCGCAGGCTGCTGGCCACCTCGAGTTGGCTGCGCACTTGCGTCGCCAGCTGGGCGAACTGATGGCGCTGCGTCGGTGCCAGCTTGATGGTCTCGGAGGCCTTGGCGATCAGCAGGGGGTCGCGGTGCTGCCCATTGATGCGGAACTCGAAGTGCAGGTGAGGGCCGGTGGCCCAGCCGGTGGACCCCACTGCGCCCACGCGTTGGCCCTGGTCGACCCGCTGGCCGGTGCGCACATCGATCTTGCTCAGATGGGCGTAGAGGGTGCTGCGATCGCCGCCGTGGCGCACCTGCACCACATTGCCATAGCCATTCTGCGAGCCGGCAAACTCGACCACGCCGTCACCCACACTGCGCACCGCCGTGCCGGTGGGCGCGCCGTAGTCCACACCCAGGTGCGGACGGCTGGTCTTGAAGATCGGATGGAAGCGCATGGCAAAGCCCGACGTCACCCGGGAGAACTCCATCGGGCTGGCCAGGAAGGCGCGGCGCTTGCTCTCGCCCTTGAAATCGTAATA
>CALRVU010000153.1:0-7150 GCA_943371685.1 Bordetella parapertussis
AGCCAAGGCGACGACCGAAGCGCCGGTCGACGAAGCCAGCCAGGCCAGCTGCCCGACCCAGACGGGTGGCACCCAAGTGCCCAAGGCTGAGCTGGCGACGCGGCACACGCCGCGCCATGCCGCAACCCCGCCGCGCAGAATTCTGTTCATGCTCCGCCTCCCTCGGTTTTCGATGAATTATGGGTTGCGTCCTGCCGGCGCTTGGGGGCCGGTCTCTCGCCCCATCTGCGCCATCAAGGCGTACCAGTCCACCCGCCGCGTGGCCACCATCACTGCCGCCAGGACGAGGAACAGCAGCAAGGAACCCAGCAGCAGCGCCGCCTGCTCCATCAACAGCAGCCCATACAGCGCACCGAACATCGTGGCGATGCCTGCGGCGAACACCAGGCCGGCCCGGACACCTCGCAGCACAAAGCTGCCGTAGAAGCCCAGCAGCACGCAAGAGGCCGAGCTCGCGATGAGGTAGGCCAAGGCGAATGACAGGTGCTCACCAAGGCTGACCAGCAGCAGAAAGAACACGCTCAGACCGGCGCCCACCAACAAATACTGGACCGGGTGAACCCGGACACGCTTGAGCACCTCCACCATGGCCACGCCGACGAAACACAGGCCGATGAACAAGATGCCGTACTTGGTCGCACGATCACTGAGCGAGTAGACATTCACGGGGTCCATGAACCGCACGCCGAAGGTGTCGATGCAGGCGGACGGATCAGTGCTGCTCACCACCGGGCCCTCGTGGAACGAACAGAGCCTCTTGCCCGCCAGCCAGGCTTGCGGGGCAGCCGTTGCCAAGGCGCTGAGCTGCCAGCGCGCCGTGAAGCCGCTTTCTCCAACGTCCCGGCTCACGGGCAGAAAGCGCCCTGCAAATGAGGGATGCGGCCAGTCCGAGGTCAGGCTGATGCGCGTGCGCTCGCTGACCGGCGCAAAGCCCAGCGCGCCGGTGCCAACCAGGTCCAGCGCCAGGCTCAAGCGCAGGGGCGCCGACCCCTCGCTCAGGGTCTCCGGCAAGATCGCCTGAAAGCCTTGCGCATGGCTGGCGTCACCGGTGCCTGGCAAGGCACTGAGCACCTGATCATTGGCCTTCAGGGAGGCCAGCCGGATGCCGCGCGCGTCTCCCACCGCCATCACCACGCGCACGGGATCGCAACGCAGCCGACCGCCTGCATGCTCGGCGCGGGGCTGCAGGGCCGCCCCATCCTTCCACTCCGCCTCTGCCGTGCTGCGGAACAGGTAGGTGTTCACCTGGAAGATTCCGCGCGAGCGGGGTGTGATCTCGGACCGAGCCTGGACATCGAGGCTGGTGGGGGCACTGCGCAACACGAACTCACGCTTCTCGGTCACCACACGGCGATCTTTGCCTTCTCCTTGCACCACATCCCAGCGCTCCTCACAGAGCCGCTGCAGCACCGGTCCGAGCAAGGTCTGGTCGCCAGACAAGCCGTCCGCCACACTGGCTTCGGCCTCTCCCAGGCGCTGCTCCCGCTCCCGGACGATGTCCGTCACCGAGCCCAGCGCCCACATCAGCGCAAGAAACACGGCGCCCAGTGCGGCCAGTTTGGCCAGCCACGGGAATCGCCCTGCGGGCCGCCGCGGCGTTGGCGCCCAGGCAGCGGCCGCAGAGGCGGGGGAATTTTCATCAGTGAAAAGAGGATCCATCACGTCACATGCTTTCTGATCAATCGTTCGACTCAAGACGATGGTCAGAATGCGCGAGCGCCGTGCGCGGCGTGTGAAGCCGGCTCAAGCCGAGTGTGAAGTCTGTGTGAACACCGACTCAGGCAACGGCCGGCAAAGCGAACACGGCCAAAGCACCGCCGAGAGGGGCATTGCGCAGGCTGACGCGCCCCCCGTGCAGGGTCGCGATCTGCTTGACGAAGGGCAGGCCCAGACCCGTGCTCTTGCGTCCGGTGTGCGGTCGAGGCAAGGAATAGAAGCGCTCGAAGACCTTGTCATCGGCGTAGTCAGGGATGCCAGGCCCGCTGTCCTGGACATGCACCTCGACACGCCCGCGAGCGCACTGAATGCCCAAGGTGACGCAAGAACCCTTGGGAGAGAAATCCAGCGCGTTGTCCAGCAGATTGCTGATCGCACGCTGCAGCAGGAACGCGTCACCCAGAACCATGCAGGACATGCCGTCCGGCACCTCGCCGTGCTGGAGACGGACGCCGATCTGCCGCTGCACACCCGACGCCGCCGCACTGGCGTGCAGTTCCGTCACCAGGACGCGCAGATCCAGCACCACGGCGCTTTCCAGGCGGCGCAATGACTCCACGGCCGCCAGTTCCATCATCCGGTCCACCAGCGCCTGAATCCGAAGGGTCTCACGCTCGATGTTGCCGAGGAAGCGGGCACGATCAGCCTGCGCCATGGGCTCATGCAACAACTCGGCGGCACCTCGGATCGCCGACAAGGGGCTCTTGAGCTCATGGGTCAAGGTCTGCACGTAGTCGGCGACATGATCGCGACCGGCCAGCGCGTCACGCATCTCGGTGTAGGCGGCGCCCACCGTCGACCAGGCGCGGCGCGCCAGGCGGGGGAGGCTGAAGCCCGGCTGGGCCCGCGCAAAGCGAAGGTAGTCGGACGCCAAGCCCCACGGGCGAACCAACCAGATGGACAGGATCAACATCAGGACCACCACAGCAGTCGCAGACGCCAGGCCGACCCACAGCGTCTTCTGCCGCGCAGCCTCGACGAACTGGCCAAAGCTCTGGGTGGGTTTGCCCACAGACACCGCCCCAACGATCTGCCCATGGCGCCGGATGGGCGCCGCGACATACATCACGCCTGACTCCGGCCGACCCTCCACGTCCAGGGTGAGGCGCGCTCCGTACTCCCCCTTGAGCGTCCGGCTCACATCGCGCCAGCGCGAGAAGTCGGCGCCTTCCGACCGCCCCGTGGAGTCGAAGAGCACACGCCCGGAGGCATCCACCACCAGGGCGCGCAATTCCACCCGGGTCTTGATGAAGCCGAAGATGTCCGCCTGGACGCGGCGCTCCCGCAAGGCCTCGAAGGTGGGTCTGAGCATCTGCGCATCGATCACATCGCCGGATTGCTGCTCGATCAGGCTCGCCAGCAAGTGGGCCGTCTCCACCATCGACTCTTCGGCCGACTCGCGGTAGCGGGGGTCGATGTCTCCCAGCAGGCGCCACATCAACAGGCCCAAACCCAGGGCGTAGGCCAGCAACACAGCCACGAAGACGCGGTTGCGCTTGGTCATCAGCACTCAGCCTGCCTGCGCAGGCAGGTCTTCCGCCAGCGAGTAACCACTGCCACGGTGCGTCCGGATGGGATCAACCATCGGAGCGATCAGCTTGAGCTTGGCGCGCAAGGTCTTCACATGCGCGTCAACCGTCCGGTCCAGGCTGGCACTGCGCTCGTCCCACACCAGGTCCAGCAAGATCTCGCGGCTGTAGACATGGCCCGGCCTGCGCATCAGCACCTTGAGCAATCCGTACTCATAGCGAGACAGCTCGAGCGGACTGCCGAAGAACCGGATCTGGCGGCGCCCCTCGTCCAGTGTGAAGGCGGCGGGGCTGACCGGCAGGGCCGGCGGGGTCGGTGCCTTGACCGTCCGGCGCAAGATGGTCCGGATCCGGGCCACCAGCTCTCGCGGCGAAAAGGGCTTGCTGACATAGTCGTCTGCGCCCAGCTCCAGGCCCACCACCCGGTCGATCTCGGCGCTGCGCGCGGTCAGGAACAGCACGGGCCAGTCTGCCTGCTGGCGCAGGCGCTTGAACAACTCGAAGCCGTTCATGTCGGGCAATCCAACGTCCAGCACCATCAAGTCGGGCGAGCGATCCGCAATCGCCGCCAAGGCCTCACCCGCCGTCGCGCACCACAGGCAATCGAAGCCATCCGTGCGCAGTGCGTACTGCACCGTGTCGGCGATGCCCGGCTCGTCCTCCACGAGAAGAATCAAGGGCTTTTCCGGCAGCAAGGTCATGGTCGAAAACAGGTGGTGAAAGAACCGTACAGCCTGCTCATCAGGCGGCGGAATGTGCGTCTCGGCCGCCTGGGTCTTCGCTGCTGCGCAACGTCGCCTCGACAGGCACCGAAAACTCGAACTCGCTGCCCGCCGGACTGGCGCTGCGCAGGCCGATCGTCCCGCCCATGGCTTCGATGATGCGCGCGCTGATCGACAGGCCCAGGCCGGCGCCGCTGCGCACCTTGCGGCCCTCCGTGCCCTGGGCGAATGCCTGGAACAGCTGATCCTGTTCCTGCGGCGGCACGCCGGGGCCGGTGTCGGCCACGCGCAGCGCCAGTTGGTGCGCAGACGACCCGGCCACGGCGGTCAAGCTCACGCTGACATGAACGCCGCCTTCGCGGGTGAACTTGACGGCATTGCCGACCAGGTTCTGCAACACCTGGGTCAAGCGCACCGCGTCCAGGTTCAGCACGCTGGCCGGATCGAAGTGCGGGTTCAGCGTGAGCGCAATGCCCTTCAGCTCAGCCTGCACGCGCCAGGGCGCCAGCGCCCGGTCCAGCACTTCGGCCAGCACGACCGGCTCGGGGTGCAGATCGACCCCGCCAGCCAGCATGCGCTCAAAGTCCAGCGTGCGTTCGCACAGCGCCAGCAAGCCTTCAGCCGAGCGGTGCATGGCCTGGGTCAGTGCGCCGCGCCGCCCGGCCGGAAAACTGCCGTCGCCCAGCATGCCCAGCCCGCCCACCAGGCCGCCCACGGTGCCGCGCAGCTCATGGGCCAGGTAGGCCGTGAAATGAGCCCGCGCCGCCACCTGCGCCTCGGCCAGATCTCGGGCCGTGCGCAGGGTCAGGCGGGCCTCGCGGCTGCGCCGGTTGCTGCGCCACAGGCTGCCGATGACCAGGGCCGACACGGCCAGGATGACGGCGCCGACCGACAGCACCTGGGTCCAGGCCACGCCGTCGGTCCAGTCCACCCGCAGCCAGCGGTTTTCGATCTCGGCCCGCTCGGTGGATGACATCGCATCCAGCCCGGCGCGCAGCACCTGGGCCAGTTCGGGCTTGCTGTTGCGAACCGCGAAGTACAGCTCACTGTCACCATGCTCGACGATGCCGGCCACCCGCAGCGCGCCGATGTGGCGGGCCTCCAGCAGCTGGTTGACCACCTTCATGTTGCCCAGTCCCATGTCGGCCTCGCCCTGGCGCACGGCCTGCAACACCTCCGCCTGGGTGTCACAGGGCAAGAACTGCAGATTGGGATAGCGCGAGCGCAACTGCGGCAGCAGGAAATGGGACTTGAGCAGGGCCAGCCGCCAGCGGCCGGGCTTGTTCAGCCCCACCTCGGCCTCGCGCTCGGTGGCCACCACCACCACGGTGGGCACCCGCAAGATCGGCCCGACGAAGTCGAACTGACGGCTGCGCTCGCTGTTGCGGCCCGCGGCCACGATCACATCGATGTCGCCCTTGACAGCCGCCTCGTAGACATCGGAAAAGCTGGCGCCATGTTCGTAGGCGATCACCAGGCCCACCTTGTCAGCCATGGCCCGGGTCAGGTCGGCCGCCAGACCGTCAAAGCCGCCGGCGCGGTTCTTGAACGCGATCGGCGAGAAATTCTCGTCAAAGCCCAGGCGCACCGAACCGTGCTTCTGCACCCATTCGGCTTGCCTGGCACTCAGATCCGCCTTGGCAGCCGACCGCGGCACGAAGGCGCTGCGGGGCATCCATTTGGCGGCCAAGGCGGCAATCTCGTCGGCGCTCAGCTCGTCGATCGCCTTGTCAAAGATGCCGGCCAGCTCGGGCAGGTCCTTGCGCACGGCGGGCCCCAGGGCCGTGCCTGGGCTGGCCAGGGTGCCACGCGCGACCAGGTTGGCCGTGAGGTGCTTCTCCATGTAGTAGGCCGCCACCTGCCGAAACCCGACAAACAGCTCGGCCTCCCCGGCTGCCGTGCCCAGCACGGCCTTCTCGACATGGTCGTACTCCACCAGCCTGGTGTTCGGGTATCGCTGGTGCATCAGGTCTGCGGCGGTGGAGCCGCGCTCCACGGCAACCCGGTAGGAGCCGAAGCCGGAGTCGCCATCGACATCGCCCAGCCGACGATCCGCCACCACCACCATCTGGGTCGAGAACAAGGGACGCGAAAAACGCAGGTACTCCCGGCGCTCAGCCGACTCGGAGGTGAAAGGCGTCAGGTCCACCTCGCCCGCCTTCATGGCCACCAGCACATCGGCAAAGCGCTCGTAGCGCTTGTACTCCAGCCGCAAGCCGGTGCGCTGCGCCAGGCGATCCATCAGGTCCATGACGAAGCCGTCATAGCGGCCCCGCTCGGTGGCAAAGTAATAGGGTGGAAACTCGGCTGATACGCCAACGCGGACGCGCGGGTGGGCCTCGACCCAGGCCTGCTCAGCGGCTGTCAGGGGCAGCGACGGCGCCGCATGCGCCAGCCCCGCGCCGCACAGCAGCAACAGCCAGCCGAACCAGCCGAACCAGCTGAACCAGCAGGCCCGGCAAGCCAGGGCAAGGGCGGCAAAGGAGCGTAGCGGCATACCAAGGCGTGGGGGAGTTGACGGTTGCGCCACCCCCTCGGTGAGCGCCACCCAGCCGCCGAGGATAGCCCCAATTCATGGTCGCCGCGGGTCCAGCCGCAGGTGCAGCGGCTCAGCCGGCCGCAAGGTGACACGCAGCGCCGCCTGGGGTGCGGCCTCTCCCTGGACACTGCTCAAGCGCCAGCCTTGCAGCAGCAAGGCTGCGGCCACCGTCATCTCGGCCATGGCCAGGTGCTGGCCCAGGCAGACCCGCGGCCCGGTGCCGAAGGGCAACCAGGCGCCGCGCGGCACCTCGGGTGCGCCGGGCGCAAAGCGCTCAGGCCGGAAGGCCAGCGGATCGGCAAACCAACGGGCATCGGTCTGCATCAGCTGCACAGGCACCATGAACAGCGTGCGCGCCGGAAAGTGCCAGGGCCCCAGGTTGATGGGCCGGGTGGCCCGGCGGCTCAGCAGCACGGGCGCGGCCGGGTAGAGGCGCATCGTCTCCTGCAGGCTGCGGGTCAGGGCGGGCAGGCCCGGCAGGTCGGCGGCGGTGGGCGGGCGGCCCTGCAGTTGCTGCGCCACTTCGTCGGCCAAGGCGGCCTGCGCCTCAGGGTGAGTGGCCATGCAATGGGCCCACCAGGTCAGGGTGGCGGCCACCGTCTCATGCCCGGCCAGAAAGGCCGTCATGCACTCGTCGCGCACGG
>CALRVU010000154.1:0-7149 GCA_943371685.1 Bordetella parapertussis
CTGGCCGTTCCTGGCGGTTTCGGCCAAGCGATGGCATGACCGCGGTCACAGCGCCTGGTGGGTGCTGATCAACCTCGTGCCCGTGTTCGGCATGCTCTGGACGATCTACCAGAACGGTCTGCGTGCCGGCGATCCGGGCCCCAACCGCCACGGCCCGCCGCCCGCCTGAGGGGCGGACAGCGGGGTCTGGCCCCCGCCGGACTCACAGGAAGAAGTCGCTGGCGCTCAGCACATGGAAGTCGGCGATGCCGTTGAGCACCAGGCTCTCGCCCGTGGCCAGCGTCAGCTGCGTGTTGGCGCCCAGGTCCTTGAAAGTCACCGTGCTGAGATCGGCCAGGCCGAAGGCCGTCAGGTCGATGTGGTCGATGCCGATGGCGAAGTCGGTCACCGTGTCCTTGCCACCACCGGCCAGCATCACGAAGCGGTCGGCATCGGCGCCACCGGTCAGCTTGTCATTGCCCAGGCCACCTTCCAGCACATCGGCACCAGCATTGCCGATCAAGGTGTCCACGCCCGCGCCACCGTTCAGGTGATTGGCCGCGCTGTTGCCGGTGAGCTTGTTGGCCAGCTCACTGCCGGTGGCATCAGACATCAGCGCGCCGGTCAGGGTCAGGTTCTCGATGAAGGCCGACAAGCTGAAGCTGACCGTGGCGTTCACCAGATCGGTGCCGCCGGCCGCGCCGGTGGACTCGAAGACCTGGTCGGCTGCGCTGTCGACGGTGTAGGTGTCGTTGCCGTTGCCGCCGTCCAGCCAGTCGATGCCGGTGCCGCCATTGAGCTTGTCAGCGCCGTCGCCACCGATCAGGCTGTCATTGCCGCCCGAACCGAGCAGCGTGTTGGCTGCGCTGTTGCCCGTGATGCGATTGGCCGCGTTGTTGCCCGTGCCGTTGAGGGCCGCAACGCCGGTCAGCACCAGGTTCTCGACATAGGCGGCCAGTGTCAGGGTCACCGAGGCGCGCACCTCGTCCAGCCCGCCGCCGCTGAGTTCGGTCACCACCTCGCCCACCGCATCCACCACATAGACGTCATCGCCCTTGCCACCGGCCAGGCTGTCCACCCCCAGCCCGCCGTCCAGCAAGTCGTGGCCGGTGGTGCCGGTCAGCGCATCGTTGCCCGCCGTGCCCACCAGCCAGGCGCCGGTGGCCGCGCTGGCCGTGGCCAGGCTGACACCGCCAAAGCTCAGGAACTCGACCTCGCTGACGGTGTCGGTCTGGCCGGTGGCTGTGTCGGTGACCACCGCATTGCCGGTCACCGCATCGAAGGCCACGCGGAACTGCGACTGCGCGCCGGCGTAGACGGCCGTGTCACTGCCGTCCCCGCCGGTCAACTGGTCATTGCCCAGTCCGCCGGTCAGGCTGTCGTCACCAGCCAGGCCGCTGATCGTGTCATTGCCGGCACCACCGTCCAGCCGGTTGGCCACCTGGTTGCCGGTGATCCGGTCGTTGCCGGCGCCGCCCCGGGCGTTCTCGATCAAGGTGGTGGTGGCATCGATCAGGCCGGCCTGGATGGCGGCGACCACATTGGAGCTGTCGGCCGTCAGGCTGACCACCGAGCCGCGGCCCAGTGAAGCCACCAAGCCCTGGTAGACCGATTCGTAGCCATTGGCCACGGCAAAGATCGGGATCAGGTTGGCGGCCTGCAGGGCGGCCTGGACTTGCGAGAAGTCGGGATAGTCTTCACCGATGCCGCCGCCGTCCATCACCGCGTCGCCATTGTTGGCGATGGTGATGCCGGCCGCTGCGCCGTCACCGGCCTGGTGGAAGGGCGCGTCGGTGAACAGGATGACGAAGCGGGCCGAGCCGTCGCGGAAGCCGGCTTCTGCCTGGTGCAGGCCGAGCTGCATCAGCGACTCGATCTGCGCCTCGGGCTCGTCGGCGCCGTAGCGGATCGTCAGGCCGTTGTAGGTGTTGGACAGCAGTGTGGCATTGCTGGTCAGGCCCAGCTCCTGCTGATAGACCCACTCACCGGCAGCACCGAACGGGGCCACGCCCTTGTCCACGAACGACGACACACCGAACTGGCTGTTGGCCTGAACCGCCTGCAAGGCTGAGACGATCTGCGGCACCAGCGTCTGGACCACGGCGATGTCGTCGCCGAAGGAGCCGCTCAGGTCTTGCAGAAACTGCACGTCCAGCGTCTGCGAGGTGCTGCCGCCATTGCCCAGGTCGATCACCTGGCCTTCGACGGTGCTGGTGTGGCCGTCCTCCAGGTCGATCACGTCGTCGCTCTCGGACTCGCTGGCGTCAATGGTGTCGTCGCCCTGGAAGTCTTCGATGTGGGCTGCGCCGCCGGACACATGGTAGGTGTCGTCACCCGTGCCGCCCACCAACGTGTCGTGGCCGGCCGACGAGATCAGCGTGTCATCACCCTCGCCGCCGATCTCGGTGTCGTCACCCTCGCCGCCGTCCAGCGTGTCGTCACCGGCACCGGCGATCAGCTCGTTGTTGCCGATGTCGCCGGTCAGCTTGACCGACAGCGAGCCCTGCACCGACAAGGTCTCGATGGCCGAGGCGCTGGTCCAGCCAGCCGCGATCAGGTCGGCGCTGACCACCACCTTGTCATTGCCAGCGCTGTCGATGACCACATCGCCGATGTCGTCCACGTAATAGATGTCGTCGCCGGCGCCGCCGGTCATCGTGTCGGCACCGCTGCCGCCGTCCAGCACGTCGTTGCCGATGCCGCTGCTCAACGCGTCGTTGCCGCCGCCACCCTGCAGCACGTTCATGCCGTCGCCCGCGTCGATCTGGTCGGCCGCCGCGCCACCGGTCAGGGCGTCGTTACCCGAGTCGCCCCAGACCGTGCCACCGGCATCACTCAGGCTGATCACATCGTCACCGGCGCCACCATGCACGGTGTCAATGCCGGCGCTGGCCAGCACCTCATCGTTGCCGTCGCCCGCATCGATCTGGTCATTGCCGTCGCCGCCGTCGATGGTGTCGTCACCACCGGCGGCCGAGATCGTGTCATTGCCGCCATAGGCAAAGATGTTGTCAGCCGCATCGCCCACGGTGTGCGGGAATCCGTAGCCGGGCACGATGTTGTCGGCGCCACCCGTGCCATAGACCTCGGGGCCGGGCAGCCATTCGGCCGGCGCATAAAGCACGCTGACCTGGGCGCCGCCGGCGCCCGAAGATCCGATCAGCAGATCGGGGGAGCCGTCGCCATTGGCATCGGCAATGATCTGCACGCTGGCCCCGGTCAGGCTGCCGGCATCGCCAACGATCTTGGTGCCGCCGATGCCCTGGGCGATCAGGTTCAGGTCGACCGTGCCGCTGCCGCCTCCCCAGATCACATAGACCGCGCCGGCGTCGGTGCCGCCTTCGTTGTCATGTGGCGCGCCGATCACGAAGTCAGCCACGCCGTCATGGTTCAGGTCGATGCCGCCAGCCACCGTCATGCCGGCCAGGCTGCGACCGGTCTCGGCGGTGATGGCAAAGCCGCCGATGCCGGCGGCCAGTTGCGCCGTGCTCAGGCTGCTGCCGTTGTTCTTGCCGAAGATCACATAGGCCACATCGCCCAGCCGCGTGCCCGCCAGCACATCGACCAAGCCGTCGTTGTTCAGATCGCCCACGGCGGCCACGGCCGAGCCCAGGCCCTGGTTGGCCGAGCCGCTGACCTTGAAGCCGCCGGTGCCGGCAGCCACGTTGTCTAGGTTGACCTCGGTGCCGGTGGCCTGGCCCCAGGCCACATAGACGGCGCCAGCGTTGTTGCCACCCGCGTCATTGCCGGCTGCACCCAGCAGCACCTCCTGCTTGCCGTCGCCATTCAGGTCGCCCATTGCGGCCACCGTCTTGCCCACGCCGTCGCCGGCGTTCTCGCCGGTGATGCGGTAGCCGCCAGTGCCCAGCGCCACATTGGCCAAGGCCACGGGTCCGGTGCTGCTTTTGCCCCAGACCACATAGGCGGCACCGGCATCGGCACCGCACGCGTCATTGCCAGAGGCGCCGATCACAATGTCGGCACGGGCGTCGCCGTTGAGGCTGCCGATCGCTGCCAGCGCCTCGCCAGCGTGGTCACCCGCAGCCTGGCCCTTGATCACGAAGCCCGGACCGCCGCTGGCCTGCAGGTCACCCAGGTCGATGCCGTCGGCCACCGCACTGCCCCAGACCACATAGGCCCCGCCCGCGTCAGCGCCGGACAGATTGAGCCCAGGCGCACCGATCAGGATGTCGGGCACGCTGTCGGCGTTCATCGACGTGATGGTGGCCACCGCTGCACCGGCCTGGTCACCGGCCAGCACGCCGTCGATGATGACTTCGGTCAGCGTGTCGCCCAAGGTGGCCGAACCGGGAGCGAGCGTGACGTAGACCCGGCCCGCATCAATGTCCTTGTCGTCGCTGCCCGCCGCGCCGACGACGATGTCGACCTGGCCGTCTGCGTTGAAATCGGCGCCTGCCGTCCAGCTGCCCAGCAAACCGCCCAGGCTGCCCGGCGCAAAGTCGCCCACCCCTTCAGGCAGCAAGCGGTAACCACCGCCGGCCAACAGGGTGGAACTGAGATAGATCTTGGGCATGACGGTGGACTTCACGACAGGGTCTCCGGTCCGGCTCGGCGCCGTGGGTGGGATGGATCAACCCCACCAGACTAAAACCCCATGCTTAGTGCAGTCTTAAGGCGACTGACGCCTGCCATCCGGCGTCAATACCGGTCGCTCAAGCCCGCCAGCTTCAGATACCAGTGCGCCAACCAAGCCACCAGGGCACGGCTGACCACACCGCCAGGCCCACCTCGCGCCGGCGGCGCGACGATGTGGGTGGAGGCGGCAATCGCCGAGTCGAACTCGGCCGCTACCTGCGCGGCAAAACCCGGGTCGGCCACCACCAGATTGGCTTCCAGATTGAGCAGCAACGACAGTGGATCGATGTTCGAACTGCCGACCGTGGCCCAGTCGTCATCGGCCAGGGCCATCTTGGCGTGCAGAAAGGCGGGGGTGTATTCGTGGATCTCCACGCCCTCGGCCAGCAGTTCGGCATACAGGCCACGCGCAGCAAGGCCCGCCAGCCGATAGTCCAGCTTGCCCTGCAGCAGAAGGCGCACGCGCACACCACGCCGGGCCGCGAGCACCAGCGCGCGCCTGAAGCGACGACCCGGGTAGAAGTAGGGTGTGACCAGATCGACCCGCCGCCGCGCGGCACGAATCGCATCGATCAAGGTGTGCTCGATGGCGCGGCGCTGACGCAGGTTGTCGCGCACGACGAAGGCCGCACGCATCGGCCGGTCGTCGTCGGGCGGCGCCAGGGGTTTGGGCAGGATGCGCAACTGCCGCAGCAACTGCTTGACGCTGCTGACGGGTTGGGCACTGTGCATCAGGTGTCGCACCTCGCCGCGCCAGTCCTGTCCGATGGCCGCTCGGGTCCAGACGGCGCGCACCGTCTGCGCCACGGCCGCCACCGTCGGGCCGGTCAGACTGACGGCAAAGTCCAGCCGGGGCTCATCAATCCGGCCATGGTTCAGGTCGTTGCGGTCATCGATCAGGTTGATGCCGCCGACGAACGCCACCTGACCATCGACCACACAAAGCTTTTGATGCAGGCGCCGCAACTGCCCCGGCTGCAACCAGTTCCACCAGCGGGTCAGGGGCCGGAACACGGCCAGCTCCACGCCCTGCGGCTTCAACCAGTGCACCAGCCGCGGCAGGCTGCTGTGCGCACCAAAACCATCGACCACCACCCTCACCTGCACACCGCGCTCAGCAGCCGCGCCCAGCGCCTGGGCAATCCGCTCGCCCGCCAGATCGGTGTGAAAAATGTAGGTTGCCAGCCAGACCTCGTGGCGGGCCGCATCGATGGCTTGCACCAGTGCGGGAAACAGCTCATCGCCGCCGCGCAGCAAGCGCACCTGATTGCCACCCAGAAACTGTGGGCGGGCATCGAGCGTCGGCCGCGGTGCGACGGTGCTCAATCGGGCTCCAGTTCCACCATCAGAGGCAGGTGATCAGACATGCGGGCCCAGGCCGTACCGCGCGGCACACTGGTGCTCAGGCAGTGGAAGCCGCGCATGTAGACCCGGTCCAGCGCGAACACCGGCACCCGCGACGGGAAGGTTGCGCGGTGCACGGCACTGCCGCCCGGCATCACCGCCCGGTGCAGGCCCAAGGTGGCCATCGGGCCATCCAGCTTCTCGCCCCAGTCATTGAAGTCACCGCCCACCAGCAGCGGCTCGGTGGCCGGCACATGGGCGGCAATGAACTCGGCCAGCCGCTGCACCTGGCGCAGGCGGCTGGAATGCATCAATCCCAGGTGGGCGACCACCGTGTGCACGGTGCTGCCATGCCACTGCACCGGCACATGCAACAGGCCCCGCTGCTCGAAGCGATGGTCCGACACATCATGGTGTCCGACTTCGCCGATCGGCCAGCGCGACAGCAAGGCATTGCCGTGCTCGCCATGGCGCGTCACCGCATTGGTGCGATAGGCAGCCGTGTAGCCCTCGGGCGCCAGAAAGTCGGCCTGGCCTTGGGCCGGCCAGCCGAACGATGTGCGTTCGAACTCACGCGCCTCGCGAGCATGGAACAGGCGCACCTCCTGCAGGAACACCAGGTCGGCATCCAGCGCCTCGACGCCCAGACCCAGGTTGTGGATCTCCAGCCGCCGCGCCGGGCCGATGCCGCGCACGCCCTTGTGGATGTTGTAGGTCGCCACCCGCAACAGCGAGCTGCCCCGGGTGCTGGCGGCTTGGGTGGTGCTGGCGAAACCGCCGGGTCGCAGGGTGCGCATGGCCTGGTCCTCAGGCCTGCGCGGCGGCCAGGGCGGCAGCACGGGCGGGCAGTTGCAGGATGGCCTCGGCATTGGACGGCGAGAAGCAGCGGTCAGCCGCCGCTTGCCACGGCAACCAGGCAAAGGCGCTGTGCTCGCGCGGGGCCAGTTGCACCGGGGTACCCGCCGGAACACACAGGCCGAACACCTGCTCAGTGTTGTGCGTCACACCCGGCGCATAACGGTGGCGCCAGCGCGGGTAGATCTCGTAGACATTGGCCAGCTGCCAGTCCGTCAGTGCGCTGAGCGGCAAGCCGGGCGTGCCCAGCACGATGCCGGTCTCCTCAGCCACCTCGCGCTGTGCGGTCAAGGCAAAGGGCTCATCCGGCAGGTCCTTCGACCCGGTGACGCTCTGCCAGAAACCGGGCACATCGGCCCGCTCGATCAACAAGAC
>CALRVU010000155.1:0-7085 GCA_943371685.1 Bordetella parapertussis
GGATGGCGGCGGCCGTGCCCAGCCTGGTCTACCTGGGCTTGTCGTTGGCGGCCTTTGGCTGGCTGGTTCGTTACCGTTGAGGATGTTGATGCGCGGATTGATCTTGTTTGCCCACGGTGCGCGCGATGCGGCCTGGGCCACCCCTCTGCAAGCCAGCGCTCAGCGCAGCCGTGAGTTGCTGCCCGGCACCGTGGTGGATCTGGCGTTTCTCGAGTTCATGAGCCCCGATCTGGCCGCCTGCGGTGCCGCCATGGCCGAGAAGGGCTGTACCGAGGTGGATGTGCTGCCCTTGTTCCTGGGGGCAGGCGGCCATGTCCGGCGTGACCTGCCGGCGCAGGTCGATGCATTGAGGCTCGCCCATCCCGGCGTGCAATGGACCCTGCGGCCCGCCGCCGGGGAGTCGCCCCGGCTGATTGAAGCCATGGCGCTGGTGGCCCTGGACCTGCATCAAGCGCCCACGGCCGCACCATGAACCTGCACCAGTTCAAGTTCGTGCAGGAGGCGGTCAAGCGCAACCTCAATCTGACCGAAACGGCCAAGGCGCTCTACACCTCGCAGCCGGGCATCTCCAAGGCCATCCTCGAGCTGGAGGAAGAGCTCGGCATCGACATCTTCGTGCGCCATGGCAAGCGGCTCAAGCGGGTCACCGACCCGGGCCAGCAAGTGCTCAAGTCGGTGGACGTGATCCTGCGCGAGGTGGCCAACCTCAAGCGCATCGGCGAGGAATTCTCCAAGCAGGATGCGGGGCGGCTGTCGATCGCCGCCACCCACACCCAGGCGCGCTATGTGCTGCCCGAGCCGGTGGCCATGTTGCGCAAACGATTTCCCAAGGTCATGGTCAGCCTGCACCAGGGCACGCCTGAGCAGGTGGCGGCCATGCTGCTGGACGACAGCGCTGACATCGGCCTGGCTACCGAGTCGCTGGCTGATTTCGACGAATTGATCACCCTGCCCTGCTACGAGTGGCAGCATGTGGTGGTGATGCCGCGCGACCACCCTTTGGCCGAAGTCGAGCGCATCACGCTGGAGCATTTGGCTGCCGTGCCCTTGATCTCCTACCAACCTGCCTTCACGGGCCGCAAGCGCATCGACCAGGCGTTCGCTCAGCGTCGTCTGACGCCCAGCATCGTGCTCGAAGCCATCGACTCCGATGTGATCAAGACCTATGTGCGCTCGGGGCTGGGCGTGGGCATCGTGGCCGAGATGGCCATGGCGGGTGAGCCTTTGCAGGGCGATCTGATTGCCAAGCCGGCGCTGCACCTGTTCGGCCAGAACACCTCGCGCGTGGCCTTTCGCAAAGGCGCGTATCTGCGCAGCTATGTGCTCAGCTTTGCCGAGCTCTTGTCAGACCGACTCACCCGACCCTTGATCGAGCGCGCCTTGAGCGGCTCGGGGGACAGCTATGACCTTTGAAACACCCGCCGTGACCAGCCGCTTGCCGGCCGTCGGCACCACCATCTTCACGGTCATGTCGGCACTGGCCACCCGCCATGGCGCCGTCAATCTGGGCCAGGGCTTTCCGGACTTCGAGGGCGACCCCGCGCTGGTTGATGCGGTGGTCGAGGCCATGCGCAGTGGCCACAATCAATACCCGCCGATGCCGGGCGTGCCAGCCCTGCGCTCAGCCATTGCGGGCAAGATCGAAGCCTTGCACGGCACCCGCTACGACGCTGATTCCGAAATCACCGTGACGGCGGGCGCTACGCAGGCCCTGCTCACGGCCATTCTGGCGCTGGTGCACCCGGGTGATGAAGTGATCGTGCTCGAGCCTTGCTACGACAGCTACGAGCCCGCCATCACCCTGGCCGGTGCCCGCACCGTGCGGGTGCCACTGGACCCTGTGACGCTGCGGGTCGATCTGAACCGGGTGGCTGCGGCGTTGAGCCCGCGCACTCGCGCCATCCTCATCAACACCCCGCACAACCCGACCGGCACGGTCTGGACCGTGGAGGAGCGCAACGGCCTGCGGGACCTGCTGCGGCCGACCGGGGTGCTGCTGATCTCGGACGAGGTCTACGAGCACATGGTGTTTGATGGCCAAGCCCATGTGAGCGCCAGCGGCGATGCCGAACTGGCAGCCCGCAGCCTGGTGGTGTCGAGTTTCGGCAAGACCTTTCACGTCACCGGCTGGAAGGTGGGCTATGTGGCGGCCCCAGCAGCCTTGATGGCCGAGTTCCGCAAGGTTCATCAGTTCAATGTGTTCACCGTCAACACGCCCATGCAGATCGGTCTGGCACGGTACCTGGCCGATCCGGCCCCCTATCTGGACCTGCCGGCCTTCTACCAGCGCAAGCGGGACTTCTTCAGGGCCGGTCTGGCCAGCACGCGCTTCGAGCTGTTGCCCTGCGAGGGGACCTACTTCCAGTGCGTTGCCTATGAACAGATCAGCTCACTGGACGATGAGGCCTTCTGCCGTTGGCTGACCGAGAGCGTGGGTGTGGCGGCCATTCCCTTGTCCGCCTTCAGCGCGCAGGCCCCGACGCGGCGGCTGGTGCGCTTCTGCTTTGCCAAGCAGGACGCTACCTTGACAGCGGCCCTGAGCCGCCTTCAGGCGCTGTGATGTCGATCACGTCAAGGCCATAGGGGTCGTTCACGGTCACGCCGTGTTGATCTTCCGCCTCGGCAGTTGCTCGCGCGGCAGCCGGCGGCGGGGCGTCCAGATCAAAGTCCAGGTCGACCAGATCAGGTGACGGCGGGTTGAACAGGGTCTCCGCGGTCAAACCTGCTGGATCGGCGCCCGTCGCCCCGCGACTGTTGAGTGGCAGCAGCAGATCGACTTCATCGACCTTGCCACCGGCCAGCTGCCAAAGTTCGCGGGCAATCGCATACAGCAGCATCAGATCCTGGTTGGCAGGCTGATCGAACACTTCAAGGTGCTCGCCCTTGCGAAACAGCATGGCTTCGAGGTGGGCCATCGCGTCCAGCGGTGATGGCCAAGCGGCCTGCAGATCCCAGACTGCGGCGGGATAGTCTTCCAGCCAGCGCCCGGGCAAGGGATCCATCTCCCAGGCGGGGAGGAACACATTGAATCGGCGATTGAAACGGCGACGGATGACCTCGTAGGCCGCGTGATCGCCCCGGCGGCGGTGGATCTCCAGCAGCTTGTTGTAGGGAACTGGGCTCTCTCCACCCACGCTGTCGAGAGACGCCATCAGCAGATCGATGGCGGCCTCGTCCTGACCCAGCGCGATGAAGAAGTCAGCCTGCTGCTCCTGGTCGAGCAGCTCTTCGACGGAAACCTCGCGTGCAGGCGCCTGCAGCGGCTCGAAGATGACGGTGGTGTGAGCCAGGACATCCGCCTCTGGCAAGGGTGGAACGGCTGGCGGTGGCGGCGCGGAGCTGACCCAGTCCAGCCGATTGGCTGCGGGCGCGCCTGCGGCGGATTGGGTCACGTCGATGGGGCTGTCATCGAGCGACTCGAAATCCGAAGTGGGCGCTGTGTTGAACGCCGCCGTGTTCTGAGGATGAGACAGGACTTGGGTGTCGGCGTCCACGTCGGAATCAGGGCTCTGAGGCACAGCCCACCAGCTGCGCGCACCGCGCCCTGCCGGCACAGCCCGCCACCACAGCGCACCCAGGCCCAAGGTGGCCAGCAAGAACAATCCGGCCAGCCACGGCCAGAGCGTGCTGGTGGACTGGTTCTGATTGAGTTCGTCCTTGAGCTTCTGGTTCGCTTCGCGCAGCAAGGTGCGCTCGCGCTCCAGCAGACCCAGGGAGCGTTGCAGGCTGCCGATGCGTTGTTCAGCCGCGTTGTCCACGGCAGAAGCGGCCGCCACGCTGGCAGTCGCAGGCGCCGTGCCCATGAAGATGGGCTCTTCCAGATCCCACTTCAGGGAAGGCCCGCTGCCCATGTCCAGCACCAGACGGGCTTGCGGCGCTCGGGTCTTGCCGGCGCGCTTCGCAGGATCGCCTGGCGATGCGAGAGCCGCAGACTTGGCTTTGGCAGCCGGAGAGCCCGGCTGAGCGGCTGCGCCGCCAGGCCGTGGTGCTGAGGCACGGCGCGTCGCGGCATGGGCCCGGCTGGGCCGGCTGGCTGGGCCGAGGGACGCCGTGCCTGCGCTGGGCAGGCTGGCCGCATCGTTGGGCATTGCGCTGGGCACTGCGCTGGTCGGGTTGCGTCCGGGCGGATCGGCCAGAACCGTGAACTGCCTCAGGAAGCGGCTGCCGCAACCCACGCTGAGCCGCACTTGGAGGACCGGTTCCTCGACCGGTGAATAGGTTGAAATCCGGACCATGCTGCGCAGCGGGTCGCGCGGCGGTTCGATCTGCACCCTGACCTGATCGGACGCCAGCCGCGACTCGCCGGAAACGACCTCGGCACTGACGCATTCCGGACCGATTTGCTCGCCCTCTTCCAGCGTCAGCGGCACCGTGATCTGCAGGCGCTGACCCATGACGGCAGAAACCGTGGGCGTGCCGAAGCCTGCCGCCAGTACAGGGCCCGAGGCCGGCAGCGCAAAGCACGACAGTAATGCAGCAACCCTTTTTGTTTTCACGCCCGGCGGCACAGTCATCGTTGTTTGATTTTGACTCTACCATGCAGCTCCGCCGCCCGCGCTCCGGGTCTCTGCGGTGCTGTGCCGGATGTGTCCCGGTCGTGACAGGCTGCGCAGAACAGTGCTGAGACTGTGGTTCAGCCGAGGGGTCGGGAGGCCGAATCGCGCGCGCAAGCACTCGATGGTGGGTTGCTGGTGTTGGACTCAGCGTGCGTAGCCGGGCATCTGGCGGTCCAGTCGGCGCAGCAGTCCCGGCCAGATCAAGTTGGCACCCTGCCCTTTGGTGACTTGCGCGGCTTGCTGTCGGGCCGTGGCGATGATCGAAGGATCGATCTCGATCAAGGCGCCCCCGCCAGCCTGGGCGCGCACCTGGATGGCGCAGGCGGCTTCGAACAGGTACATGGCCTGGAAGGCTTCGGCGATGCCTCGGCCCACGGTGAGCAAGCCATGGTTGCGCAGCATCAGGAAGCTGGACTGGCCCAGGTCACGCACCAGCCTGGGCTTCTCGTCGTCGCGCAGCGCCACGCCTTCGTAGTCGTGATAGCCCAGACTGCCGAGCACGAAGATCGACTGCTGTGACAAGGCGCGCAGTCCACCGGCCTGCGCAGACACCGCCACGCCGTTCAGCGTATGGGTGTGCATGACGCATTGCGCCTCGTGCCTTGCTGCGTGCACGGCGCTGTGGATGGTGAAGCCCGCCGGGTTGACGGGCCAGTCAGAGGGGCTGAGCTTGTTGCCGGCCGCGTCAACCTTGACCAGGCTCGATGCGGTGATCTCTTCGAACAACATGCCATAGGGGTTGATCAGGAACGCACCGTCTTCCTCAGGCACGCGCGCACTGAGGTGGGTGAACACCAGATCGTCCCAATGGAACAAGGCCACCAGTCGGTAGGCGGCCGCCAGATCGACCCGCGTCTGCCACTCTTGCGGGGAACAGTCCATCGGGATGGTTGCGGTGTGCGTGTTCATGGGGGATGTCTCCTGGGTGACGCCGCAGCCAAGGGGAAACGGCAACATGGACAATACCGATCCAGATGATGCTGTTGCTGTCACGTCAGGGACAAATGATGAATACCCCCATTCTTACAATCGACGAACGCCACAACATCGATTCCGCCACATGGTTTGCATCGCTCTCGCACACGCTCCGCTCGGCCATTCTGGCCCGGGCGACCGTGCGGCGATTGCAGGATGGCGCACCCTTGGCGGCCCGCGGAACGCCAGCCGAAGACTGGGTGGGCGTGGCCCGCGGCGCGGTGCGCGTCAGCTCGGTTTCACTCTCGGGCAAACAGGTGTCACTCACCTATGTGGAGCCCGGAACCTGGTTTGGCGACATCGCCCTGTTCGACGGTTTGCCTCGAACCCACGATGCCACGGCTCACGGCCCCACCACTTTGCTGGTGATCCGCAAGCCCGACTTCAAGGAGCTGCTGTCGCAGCACGTGGAGTTGTACGAGGCTTTGCTGAGATTGAATTGTCGGCGTCTGCGGCTGATGTTCAACCTGTTCGAGGACTTGAATACCCGGCCGCTGGGCGCGCGACTGGCCAAGCAGTTGCTGCTGCTGGCCAAGAGCTATGGCATCGAGCAAGGCGAGGAAATCCGCATCCGCTTGCAACTGGCACAAGAGGATCTGGCGCAACTGCTGGGGGCTTCGCGACAGCGGGTCAACCAGGAGTTGAAGGAACTGGAACGCGATGGCGTGCTGCGGGTCGAGCCGACCCGTCTGGTCGTGCTGTCGCGCGAAAAACTGCTGGCGGCTGCCGACCGCTGACCCATGGACGGGCGCCCTCCCGGCCCTGCCGAGGATGACCCCGATGGACCACAACACTGGCACCAAACCGGTGGCCACCAGCCACCAGTTCGACCTGGATGCGCTGAGCGCTTACCTGGCAGCCCATCTGCCCGGCTTTTCCGGCCCCTTGAGCGCGGAGCAATTCAAGGGCGGGCAGTCCAACCCCACCTACAAGCTGATCACGCCGGGGCGCGCCTATGTGATGCGCAGCAAGCCCGGGCCAGCGGCCAAGCTGCTGGCAGCCGCGCATGCCATCGAGCGTGAGTTCCGGGTGATGCGAGCGCTGCGCGCCTCGGATGTGCCCGTGGCCGAGATGCTGCTGCTCTGCGAGGACGAGGCCGTGATCGGCCGGGCCTTCTACATCATGGAGTTTGTCGAGGGGCGCGTGCTCTGGGAGCAATCGCTGCCCGGCCTGACCGCGGCCGAGCGCAGCGCCCACTACGACGAGATGAACCGCGTCATCGCTGCCCTGCACCGGGTCGATGTGGCCGGCGTCGGATTGGCTGATTTCGGCAAGCCTGGCAACTACTTCGAGCGGCAGATCGGCCGCTGGAGCAAGCAGTACCAGGCGTCGATCACCGGCCCCAATCCGGCCATGGACCGGCTGATTGAATGGCTGCCGGCCCACATTCCGGCCAGTGCCCGCGCCGAGTCCGAGGTTTCCATCGTGCATGGTGACTACCGCCTCGACAACCTGATCTTTCATCCTCAGCAAGCCAAAGTCATCGCCGTGCTCGACTGGGAGTTGTCCACCATCGGCCATCCTTTGGCGGACTTCAGCTACCACTGCATGTCC
>CALRVU010000156.1:0-7067 GCA_943371685.1 Bordetella parapertussis
GCCGCGCAGCGCCCAGACCGGGCTGGACAGCCTGCTGGCGCTGCCCGTGCGCACGGCCGGTGGTCAGCTGGTGACGCTGTCCGAGCTGGTCACGGTGGAGATGGGCGTGATCGACAAGCCGCTGTTCACCAAGGACCTGCAGGGCGTGAGCTATGTGTTCGGTGACACCTCGGCTGCGGCCGAGGGTCATGCCGGCAGCAGCGCCGCGCTGGACTCTCCGCTTTACGGCCTGTTCGCCATCCGGCCCGAGCTGGCCAAGATCACGGCGCAGAGCGGCCTGGACCTGGCCGAGTACTGGATCCACCAGCCCTCGGACCCCTACCGCCAGTACAGCCTGAAGTGGGACGGCGAGTCGCAGATCACCTACGAGACCTTCCGCGACATGGGCGCCGCCTATGGCGTGGGCCTGATCCTGATCTACCTGCTGGTGGTGGCGCAGTTCAAGAGCTATGGCACGCCGCTGATCATCATGGCGCCCATCCCGCTGACGCTGATCGGCGTGATGCCCGGCCATGCGCTGCTGGGCTCGCAGTTCACGGCCACCAGCATGATCGGCATGATCGCCCTGGCCGGCATCATCGTGCGCAACTCCATCCTGCTGGTCGATTTCATCGAGCTGCAGATCGCCCAGGGTGTCGACTTCTCAGAGGCTGTGCTCAGCTCGGCGGTGGTGCGCGCCCAGCCCATCTTGCTGACCGGCCTGGCGGCCATGATCGGCGCGCTGTTCATCCTCGACGACCCGATCTTCAACGGCCTGGCCATCTCGCTGATCTTCGGCATCCTGGTCTCCACCGCCCTCACGCTGGTGGTCATCCCGGTGCTGTATTTCGCCTTCAACCACCGCGCCCAATCACCCAAGGAAACACCATGACCATCGATCGCCTGATCCGCATCTTCGCCGGCAGCTTCATCCTGATCTCGCTCGCCCTGGGCTTGCAGGGCAGCCCGGTGTTCGTCAGCCCCTGGTGGCTGGCCTTCACCGCCTTCGTGGGCGCCAACCTGCTGCAGTTCGGCTTCACCAATGTCTGCCCGCTGGGCATCATCCTGAAGAAGCTGGGCGTGCCCGAGCAGTGCAGCACGGCCGCGCGCTGAAGGGCCATGTGGCCGCCAGCACCGACCCAAGCGCCCGAAGAGAGGACAATCTTGGACTCTGATTCGAAACCGGCTCCAATGCGGGAGCCCTGTGCCATGGACATGCTGACCGACGAGAAGAACCGCACCGACATCCTCAACCGCCTGAAGCGGGCCGAGGGCCAGTTGCGGGGCATCCAGCGCATGGTCGAAGAGGGCCAGCGCTGCCAGGACATCGCCAGCCAGATGGCGGCCGTGCGCAAGGCGCTGGACAGCACCTATGTGCGCATGACGGTCTGCTTCATGGAGCAGGAACTGGGCGCCCGCTTTGGCGACGACCCGGCCCAGCGTGAGGGCCTGAGCGAGGTACTGAGCGAAGTGCAGAACCTGCTGGGCAAGGTGCGCTGAAGGCTAGGGCTCGTAACCCGGATTGCCCGCCATGCCGATCAGGGTGGGCTGGTTGGGCTGGCGGGGCGCAACGCGGCCGCCCTGCGCCTTGAGCCAGGTTTCCAACACGTCCCAGATCGGCTTGACGCCGGGCTGCTGGGCCGCACCCTCGGCCACCGGGGCCCAGCCGGCCACCTTGTAGAGTTTGTCGGCCTCCAGCAGCCGGCCGCCCAGGCGCAGATCGCTGATGCGCTGTCCCATGGCCTCGGCCGGGCTGCAGGCGTAGCGCAGGCCACCCACCCGCACCATGTCGCCGCCCTGCTGCAGATAGGGGTCGGGATTGAACAGGTTGTCGGCCACGTCCTCGAGCACGGCCTTGATCTGGCTGCCGGTCATGGTGCTGAGCGTGGCCTGCGGATAGGTGATGGCGAGCTGGTCCATCATCCGTTCGCGGGTGATCGCCTCGCCAGGCAGCAGTGTGCTGCCCCAGCGGAAGCCCGGTGAAAACGCCAGATCGGCGCCTTGCACGGCCATCAGCGCGTCGCAGATCAGCTGGTCCCAGCTGCCATTGAAATTACCGCGCCGGTAGAGCAGACCGTCGGTCACGGCCAGGGTCTCGCCCAGGCGGCCCTCAAACGGCGCACGCAGTTTGGCGATCAGCGCGGCCATGGCTGGATCGGCGGGCAGCTGGTTGGCAAACACCGGAAGGAGCTTGTAGCGGAAGTCGCTGACCCGGCCGCTCTTGATCTCGAAGTCCAGCACGCTCAAGAACTTGCCGTGGCTGCCGGCATTGGTCACCAGCGTTTTGCCGCCGGGGTTGACCACCGGCACGGCCACGGGCACAGCGTCATGGGTGTGGCCGCCCAGGATGGCGTCAAGGCCGCGCACCCGGCTGGCCAGCTTCAGGTCCACGTCCATGCCGTTGTGGCTGAGCAGCACCACCAGCTGCGCGCCCTGGGACCGCGCCTCGTTCACCTGCTGCTGCAGGTTCTCCTCCTGGATGCCGAAGGTCCAGTCGGCCACCAGATGGCGAGGATGCGCGATGGGGGTGTAGGGGAAGGCCTGGCCGATGATGGCGCAGCGCACGCCGTTGACAACCCGCATCACCCAGGGCTTGAACACCGGGTCGCCGAAGTCTTGCGTGCGCACGTTCTGGGCCACGAAGTCGAGCCGACCCTTGAAGTCTTCGGCCAGGACCTGCTGCACCCGGGCCATGCCGTAGGTGAACTCCCAGTGGCCGGTCATCACGTCCACGCCCAGCAGCTTGCAGGCCTCGACCATGTCCTGGCCCTGCGTCCACAGCGCCGTGGCCGAGCCCTGCCAGGTGTCACCACCGTCCAGCAGCAGCGCGCCGGGCCGGCTGGCCTTCAGGCGCTTGACCAAGGTGGCCAGGTGGGCAAAGCCGCCGACCCGGCCGTAGCGCCGGGCGGCCTGCTCAAAATCCAGGCCGGTGTAGGCATGGGCCAGCTCGGTGCCGGCCGGCAGGCCAGCCGCCTTGAGCAGCGACTCGCCCACCCGGTGCGGCCACTGGTCGCGCATGGCGGCCACGCCCAGGTTGACGCTGGGCTCGCGGAAATGCAGCGGCAGCAACTGCGCATGGCAGTCGGTCATGTGCAGCAAGGACACCTGGCCGAAGGGCGGCAGGTCGTACAGCCCTTGCGCTGCGGTGGCGGCATCGGCCTGCGCCCACCGGCCCAGGCCCATGCCGGCCGCAGCGGCCGCGGCCATCACCTGCAAAAACTCGCGCTTGGGCAGGCTCATGGGTTCGCTCAGCCCGCCATCAAGGCTGATTGACCGGCGACTGCGGATCGAGCAGCAAGGCCATCAGGTGGCGCATCTGGGTTTCGTCCAGCAGTTGCTGGTGGCCAAAGCGGGGCATGTTGGCGCAGGCGTTGTAGGCCCAGCCGTTGTAGAGCCGGCCCCAGGTGTAGGTCAGCATGGGCTGGGCCGATGGGTCGGCCGGATTGCTCACGCCGCGCAGCCGGCCGTACTGGTACAGGCTGGGGCCGATGGTGCCGAAGGACAGCTCGGCCTTGCCGATCTGGTGGCAGTTGTAGCAGCTGCCGCCGTTGGCGGACGGCGTGGTGCTCTTGTCGGTCCAGGTCATGCCGCGGCCGCTCTGGGCCAGCTTCTCGCCCTCTTTCCAGTCGCCCAGGTAGCGGCCGTCCGACGGCGGCTTGATGCTGGCCTGGGCTTCGGCCTCGATCTTCCGGGCCAGGGCCTCGGGCAAGGGCGCGCCGGTGGAGCAGGCGGCTTGGCCGGAGTCTTGCTGCAGGCGATCGAGCTGGGCTATGCCCTCGGCGCGGAACGAGGATTGCAGCAGGCTGCGGAACTGGGCGTCGAGCTCAGGCCCACTGGGCATGCTGGGTGCGCTGGGGGTCGTGCAACCCACCAGGGCCGCGCTGGCGGCCAGACCCGCAGCAATCCCGGCAACGATCTTCATCACAGACATGGCAGAACTCCAGTAAGGCATCGAGCCAGCGTCAGCGCTTGAGCGCGGGCACGGCCGCCTCGGCGCCCTGGGCATTGACGCCCATGAACACGCCCAGGGCGATGGTCAGGTCCGAGGCATAGCCGGGATAGGGAAAGCGCTGCTGCCGGAAGCAGTCATTGAGGCGGCGCTGCAGGGTCCACAGCTCGCCACTGGAGACGCGGTAGGCCGGCCAGGCGGCAAAGCCCACGCCGTCACCAGGATTGCTGCGCAGGTCGGGCAGGTCCTGCAGGCGCACGCGCTTGCCCTTCTCGCCATGGCAGGTGGCACAGGCAAAGTCCATCGGCCCGCCGCGAAAGTAGAAGGCCTTCTGGCCCAGCGCATAGAAGCGCTTCTCCTCGGAATGGGCTTGCGGCAGTGCCAGCTTGCGGCCGCGCGACTCCGCCGCCACCCAGGCCACCAGCGCCTCGATCGTGGCCATCTCGCCCTTGCCGAAGGCGGTCTTGGCAATCTCTTCGGCCTTGAAACCCTGCAAGGTTTCCATGCAGGTCAAGAGGCGCGACTCCAGGTCCTGCACCCGGCGCGTGTCAGCGAAGTAGCGCGGCAGCGCCACCCAAGCGCCCTGGACCACGCCCGGGCCCAGGCCCAGGTCACAGCGCTCCAGCGTGGCCTTGAGCGGGCCGCGCGGCTGCTTCCACAGCGCTTCGCCCTTGGCTTCGAACAGCTCGGCCGGGTTGCCGTCGGCCAGCATGGCGCGGTACTCGGCAATGCCGTCGGCCACGGTCTTCTGAGCCCAGGCAGCGGCCAGAGGCAGGCTCAGGGCCAGTGCCGCTGCGGCAGCCCGAAACATGTGACCGCGCGTCATGACACCGTGGCTTCGTCAGTGCGCTTCTCGCCGCGGTTGTCGGTCCAGCTGACACTGATCTTGTCCCCGGCCTTGGCGCCCTTGATGACGAACTGCAGAAACGGATTCTTGGCCACCGAGGTGCCCCACTCCGCCGTCAGCACCGGCTTGCCGTTCCAGCTGGCGCTCACCTCCTGGATGAACCAGGCGGGAATGGTCTTGCCGGCGGCGTCCTTGCGCTGGCCGGTTTCCATTTCATGGCTCATCAGCACGCGCACGGTGGCCTTGTCACCAGCGGCCTGGGCGCGGATGCGCATCGGATCGGTCATGAGGGTCTCCTTCAGTCTTGAGAATGCAGTGGCGGCCGGACTCAGCCGCCGCAGCCGCCCAGCGTCACTTTGACTTCCTTGACCGCAAACAGCGTGCGGCCATCCTTCATCAGCGCCACGGCAAACACATTGGACGAGCCGCCCATCTTGACTCGGGTCGACACGCTGGCCTCGACCGCATCGCTGAGCTCAAAGCGGGAGGCCAGCGGCACCGGATTCTTCTCGACCAGGAACAGCAGGCTCTTGACGCCGGCCAGGCCGGTGGCAGCGGCCAGCGGCACCACGGCGCCGTTCTCGGCGATGTCGGGCGCAGTCAAGGTGATGTCCTTGCTCTCGACCGGCGCGGCGGCGCCCAGCGCCTTCAGCACATCGGCCAGGTTCTTGGCCTCGAACGGGGCGGCGTTCCAGGCAGCCTGGGCCGTGGCGGGCAACCAGCCACCGGCGGCCAGCAGGCCGGCCACGGCCGCGCTGCGGCCCAGCAGCTCTCGACGGGTTTGCATCATCAGCACTCCTTGCTTGCGATCCCGGGCGTTCCGGTGCGGCATTCTTGCTCAAGCCGGGGAACAGGCACACTATGGATGAAAGAGACCCGACATGCTGATCGACACCGTGCTGCTCACCTCCGCCACCCTGGGCGCCATCGTCGGCCTGGTGATGGCCATGACCGGCGCGGGCGGCGGGGTGCTGGCCGTGCCCTTGCTGGTGTTCGGTCTCAACCTGAGCGTGGCCCAGGCCGCGCCGCTGTCCTTGATGGCCGTGGGCACGGCGGCGGCCACCGGTGCGCTGCTGGGCCTGCGCGAGGGCATCGTCCGCTACCGCGCCGCCAGCCTGATCGGCGCCCTGGCCATGTTGACCGCGCCGCTGGGCGTGTGGCTGGCCCACCAGCTGCCGCCGCAACCGCTGCTGCTGGCCTTTGCTGGCGTGCTGGCCTGGACGGCCTGGCGCATGGCCCGACTGAGCTGGCCCGGCGCTGCCCCGGCCGGCCCGCCGCCGCCCTTGCCCCCCTGCGTGGTGCAGCCCGCCGATGGCCGCCTGCGCTGGACAGCCCTGTGCGCCCGGGTGCTGGCCCTGACCGGCGCCTGCTCCGGCCTGCTGACCGGCCTGCTGGGCGTGGGCGGCGGCTTCGTCATCGTGCCGGCGCTGACCCGCTACTCCGATCTCGACACTCGCAGCATCGCCGCCACCTCGCTGGCGGTGATCGCTCTGGCCACCCTCAGCGGCCTGATCGCCGCCGGCGGCCAGGGCCGGATGGACGGGGCCTTGGCCCTGCCCTTTGGCGGTGCGGCCATCGTCGCCCTGCTGGCCGGCCGCCAGCTGGCCAGCCGCCTGCCGCCGCAGCGGCTGCAGCAAGCCTTTGCGCTGATCAGCGCGGTGGTGGCGCTGCTGATGCTGGCGCGCGGCCTGGGCTGGCTCAAGAATTGAGGACAGCGCGCCTCCGGGCTCGGCCTGTGCCGGATGACCTGACGCAATCGCCCCCGGCCCGCCCTGTGCGACCATCTGGCGTCCTCCCTTCGCCCAGCCCCGCGCCATGAATCCCCCTGCCCAGCCCCTCAAGTTCCTCTACCCGGGCTGGTACACCATCCCCTACGGCCTGGCCGGCCTGGCCCTGGCCTGGCAACGGGCCGAGCCGCTGATGGGCGAGATGGCCACTGGCCTGGCCCTGGTGCTGGGCGCGGCCGCCGCGCTGGTGTTTGCCGCCCTGCTGCTGGCCACGGTGCTGCGGGCCCAGCGCCACCCCGAGGCCTGGGCCGAGGACCGCCGCCATCCGGTGCGCCACACCTTCATCGCCGCCTTGCCGATCGCCGCCCTGCTGCTGGCCACCGTCGCCGTCACCCTGCTCGGCCCCAGCGCCTGGGCCGGCGCACTGTGGTGGCTGGGCGCACTCGGCCTGCTGGGCGTGACGGTGTGGACGCTGGGCCGCTGGTGGCGGCCCAAGGCCCTGGGCGGCCTGCAATGGGCCAGCATCACGCCGGTGCTGTTCATCCCCATCGTCGGCAATGTGCTG
>CALRVU010000157.1:0-7035 GCA_943371685.1 Bordetella parapertussis
GCGCGGCAGCTGCAGGCGCACGGGCACCGGGTACTTGCTGTGGCCGTCGCGCAGCCAGGTGGCATTGGCGCCCGAGAGCGCGCTCTGCACCGTCTGCGCCACCGCGCCCACCGACAGGCCCAGGCTGTCCACCCGCTGCCGGTTGATGCGCAGAAAGGCGCGCGGTGCGTCCTCGCGCAGCGAGCTGTCGATGCCGATGATGTCGGGCGTGGCATGGAAGGCCCGTTCGACCTGGGCAGCCACGGCTTGCCGGCCGGCTTCGTCGGGGCCATAGATTTCGGCCACCAGCGGGCTCATCACGGGCGGGCCAGGCGGCACTTCCACCACCTGGATGCGCGCGCCGTGGGCGGCGGCAATCTGCTCCAGCGCCGGGCGCAGGCGCTGGGCAATCGCATGGCTCTTTTCATGGCGGTGGTGCTTGTCCACCAGATTGACCTGCAGATCGCCTTGTTCGGCATCGGCCCGCAGGTAGTACTGGCGCACCAGGCCATTGAAGGTGATCGGGCTGGCGGTGCCGGCATAGCCCTGCAGGTTCTGCACCTCGGGTTGGCGGGCCAGAAAGTCGCCCATGGCCTGCAGCGTGGCCGCGGTGTCCTCCAGCGGCGTGCCGGCGGGCATCTGCACCACCACCTGGAACTCCGACTTGTTGTCGAAGGGCAGCATCTTCAGCACCACGCCGACCACCGACGATGGCACCAGCGCCAGCAGCACCGACACCGCCAGCGCGGCCAGGATGCCGCCGAGCAGGGCCCAGCGGCGCCGCGCGCTGCGCAGAAAGGGCGCCAGCGCGGCCGTCAGCAGCCGGGCCAGGCGGCCGGGGGCGGGTGTCTGATGAGGCGTCGCATCACCGACCGTGCCATGGCCGCCATGCGACTTCATCAGCTTGAGCGCCAGCCAGGGCGTGACGGTGAAGGCGATGCCCAGCGACAAGGCCATGCCCAGGCTGGAGTTGATCGGGATCGGGCTCATGTAGGGGCCCATCAGCCCGCTGACAAAGGCCATGGGCAGCAGTGCGGCGATCACCGTCAGCGTGGCCAGGATGGTCGGGCCGCCGACTTCGTCCACTGCTGCTGGAATGATCTCTGCCAGAGTCCGTGGGATGTTTTGGCTACGCTGACGCTGCGCCGAAACATCCATCGCCATGTGGCGATGGATGTTTTCGACCACCACGATGGCGTCGTCGACCAGGATGCCGATCGAGAAGATCAGCGCGAACAGCGACACCCGGTTGAGGGTGAAGCCCCAGGCCCAGGAGGCGAACAGCGTGGCCGTCAGGGTCAGGATCACGGCCGCGCCGACGATGACCGCCTCGCGCCGGCCCAGGGCCAGGCCCACCAGCAAGATCACCGCGCTGGTGGCAAACACCAGTTTCTGGATCAGCTTGTTGGCCTTCTCGGCCGCTGTCTCGCCATAGTCGCGAGTGATGCTGGCCTGCACGCCCTCGGGGATCACCGTGCCCTGCAGCTCGGCCAGCCGGGCGCGCGCACCGGCGGCCACGTCCACAGCATTGGCGCCAGGCTTCTTGGTCACGGTCAGGGTCACGGCGGGGTAGCGCTGGCCGGCCTGCGGGCCTTCGGGCGCAGAGGCGGCATCGCCCGCCTGCTCACCCTGGCCCGGCGTGTACCAGACATAGCGCAGCGGCTGGGCCGCGCCAGGGCTCACCTCGGCCACCTCGCGCAAGTAGACCGGCTTGCCCTGGCTCACGCCCACCACCAGCTCGCCCACCTCGTCGGCGCTGCGCAGAAACTCGCCGGTCTCTACCGTCAGGGTCTGCGCCTGCGTGGCGCTGCCAGCGGGCTGCATCACCGTGCCGGCCGGCAGGCTCTGGTTGGCGGCCTGCAGCGTGCCGATCAGGCGCAGCACGTCCACACCGCGTTCGCGCAGGCGGCTCGGGTCCAGCGCCACATTCACCGCGCGGCCGGGGCCGCCAATGGTCTGCACCTCGCGGCTGCCGGGCACGCGCTTGAGCTCGGCCTCCAGCGTGCTGGCAATCCGCTCCAGCGATTCGGCCGGGCGGCCGTCGGCGGCCCACAGCGTCACGCCCAGCACCGGCACATCGTCAATGCCCTTGGGCTTGACGATGGGTGGCAAGGTGCCCAGACCGGCGGGCAGCCAGTCCTGGTGCGCGTTCAGCACGTCGTACAGGCGCACCAGAGCCTCGGTGCGGGCCACGCCGACCTTGAACTGCACCGTCAGCACGGCCATGCCCGGGCGTGACACTGAGTAGGTGTGCTCGATGTCGGCAATCTGCGCCAGCACCTGCTCAGCCGGGCGGGCCACCATGGCCTGCACATCGGCGCTGCTGGCCCCCGGGAAGGGGATCAGCACATTGGCCATGGTCACATTGATCTGTGGCTCTTCCTCGCGCGGCGTCACCAGCACGGCAAAGAAGCCCAGCAGCAAGGCCACGATGGCCAGCAAGGGGGTCAACGCGTTGTCCTGGAACTGGCGGGCCAGCCGGCCGGCCACGCCCAGAGGCGCCGGAATTTGCGGTGCGCTGCTCATGGTTGGCTCGTCGGCTTGGTGGCGGTGGCGGTGGCGGTGGCGGTGGCGGCGGCCGGGGTGGCGGGCGTGGCACCGTTCAGGCCGGCCTGGATCGCATCAGCAGCCACCAGCTCACCCGCTCGCAGGCCGGCCAGCACCGGGATCTGGCCGCTGGCCAGCGGCGTGCCCAGGCGCACCGCGCGCAGCACAAAGCGGGTGGGTTGATCCTTGGCGGCGGGCAGGGCCACATAGACGGCTTCGAGCTCGCCGCGCCGCAGCACGGCGGCGGCGGGCAAGCTCAGACCGTTGGCGGAAGGTGAGGACGCCGCACCGGAGGTGGCGGTGGAGGTGGCGTTGGTTGTGCGCGCCGGCCCCTCAAACTGCACCCGCAGGCTCAGGCCCGGCGTCAGGCCGGCCTGGGCGTCGGGGGGCAGGTCGAGCCGCCATTCCACCGTCTGGGTCACGGCATCGGTCACTGGCAGCTCGGTGCGGCGCAGCGGGTTGATCCAGCGGCCGTCGGGCAATTGCACCCGGGTCTGGCTGGCCAGGCGGGCCAGCGCCGCGCGCGAGGCCGGCAGCTGAACCACGGCGCGCAGGGCGCCCGGCTGATACAGCGTGGCCACGGCCCGGCCCGGACTGGCCAGATCGCCGGCCTGCAGGTGGGTGGCCAGAACAAAGCCGTCAAACGGGGCCACCACGGCCGCAAAGCCGCGGGCCAGCTGGGCCTGGCTGCGGGCGGCCTGGGTTTGCTGCCAGGCGGCCTGGGCGGCCTTCAGCTGGGTCTCGGCCTGGTCCACGGCCGACTGGCTGACGAAGTTCTGGCGCTTGAGCTCGCGCTGGCGCTCGGCCTGCAACAGGGCGTTCTGCCGCTCGGCGTCGGCCTGGGCCACGGCCGCATCGGCCCGGCCCAGCGCAGCGGCGGTGTCGCGGTCGTCGATGCGGGCGAGCAGCTGGCCCGCGCGCACCGGGTCGCCCGCCTTGACGGCCAGGCTGAGCACGCTGCCGCTGATCTGCGCGGCCACCGTGGCCTGCACCACCGCCTGCACCGTGCCGTCCAGCACCAGGCCGGCGGCCTGCTCGGCCTGCGCCACGCGCAGCGTGGCCACGGGGGCGGCTCGTGCGGGCACGGCGGCAGCACCGAGCGCGAACAGCAGCACGCCGACGGCCGTGGCAGCCAGAGCGGGGCGGGAAACGACGCGCGGTGCGCGATCGGCGGAGCGGAGTGTTGTGATATCCATGGGGGCATCATAACGGATACCCGCATGGGTATCAAGTCAAGGCAATTTGAGGTGGCTTGCTTGCCTTTATCAGCTGTCGACTTCATCAAGCAGGCCCTTTGCTGTGCCTTCTTGATGAGGGGAACAAGTTCATTCCCTGACCGACCGATCCGCAGATCAAAGGCGTGAAGCACCCAGCCTTCAAGTCCGTCTTGTCGTTGGTCACGCCGCGTCCTGCAGCGTACAGACCGGCACAGCTTTCGCGCCCAGTCTGCATGCCATGGCACCGTCTCATGAACCATGACCACACGCCGGCAATCCATTGTTGCGAGGCTTGCTTGGCAGCCCGTCGCAGCCGTTCGCGTGTGCTTCGCATTTCGCAATTCTGGGGAACTGCAATGAACGTTCTGTTGTGGCTGGGGATCGTCCTGTCTGCGGTGTCGGTCGTTGCGATTTGTTTGCGCACAGTCGGTCTTGCGCGATGGGTCGAGCTCGTTCGCGCTCACTCCCGCGTGCTTGAGTCGAGCAGCTTTGGCGCGCATGGCCGGCCGCCTTCAACTGCTCGCTTCGATGCGCATGAGCTTGACGGGCTTCCGCCCCCGGTGCAACGCTACTTCCGCGCGGTGCTGAAGGACGGGCAGCCGATCATTGCTGCGGCCACCATGGAAATGGCAGGCACCATGAACATGTCAGCCAGCACGGAGCAATGGAAGGCATTCACGTCGAGCCAGCGGGTCGTCACCCGCAAGCCGGGCTTCCTGTGGAACGCCCAGGTTCAGTTGTTTCCCGGCGTGCCCGTGCTCGTGGAGGACAGCTACATCGCCGGCCAGGGCAGGTTGATCGCGAAGGTGCTTGGCTTGTTCGCCGTGGCCGATTCACACGGTGAGGGCGAAATCGCTCGTGGCGAGTTCATGCGCTACTTTGCCGAAGCAGCGTGGTATCCCACCGCACTGCTGTCCAGCCAAGGCGTGCGGTGGGAGGCCGTAGACGATGCCTCTGCCAAGGCCACCATCGCTGATGGGCCGATCACCTTGACTTTGTTGTTCCGGTTTGATGAGGCTGGCTTGATCGCATCGGTGCGAGCCGAGTCGCGTGGCGCTGGCCTGGGCAAGGATGGGCTCATGACCATGCTGCCCTGGGACTGCGCTGTGTCGAACTACCAGACGCAGAACGGCATGCTGGTCCCGATGGCGGGCGAAGCCGCCTGGATCGGGCCTTCGGGTCGCAAGGTCTACTTTGTCGGGCAGGTTCGCCGACTGCGCTACACCTTCACACCCTGACGCCGGCGCGGGTTCAGCGCTTTGAGCCCTCGCCTGCGCCACGCATGAGGCTCCCCTTCCAGAGCGCGCAGACGGCCTGCCTGAGCTCCACCGAAAAGTCGCGGTCGAAGACGTTGAGCGGCGCCTGCTTCAGGTGAGAGCGCAGTGCGGTCGGAAAGTCCAGGGCCTGCCACAGGCCCAGGGTCATGCTCCAGGTGCGCAGCAGCAGGGCCACGCCTTCGGCCTGGTCGAGCCGTAGCGCGCTGTGCGACAGGGCCAGTGCCGCTGCCTCCAGGCCGGCAACCAGGCCTTGCTTGAAGGCCAGCATCGTCGGCAGCGGCAGGTTCTTCTCCAGCACCGAGTTGGTCATGCCGGCCAGTGGCAGCAGGTCGGGCGTGGCGGCCACGGCGTCGGCAAAGCGGTCAGAGAACTGCTCGGCGGCGGCCTGTGCATCCGCCGGCAGCGCCGCGATGGCCGGCACCACGGCGCCGATCAGCGCCCCGAAGCTGTCCTCCAGCAAGGCCACGAAGACCTCTTCCTTGCTGCCGAAGGACAGGTAGAAAGTGCCTTTGGCCACGCCGGCGGCCGCCACGATGGCCGACACCGACGGGAGCGTCTGGGTTTGCCGGAACAGCGCATGGGCGACGGTGAGGAGCTGTGCGCGGCGCAGCGCACGCTCGTCGTCATTCAGGGTGGGGCGTGCCAAGGGGCTTCCGTGCTCAGTCGTTGCTCATCAGCCGGAATGCTATCTTGCGCTGCAGGCTGCGCGGCATCAGGCGGTTGCTCCAGGCGGTGATGGCATTGAGCCAACCCGGAACGATGGAGGCCCGCCGGCGCGCCAGTGCCCGCATGCCGATGCGCACGACCGGGCCGCTGCGCATCATCACCAGGCGCTGATAGAGCGTCGCCTTCTGGCCCGACACCTTCAGAAACTCGGTGGCCGTGATGCCGGGTGCCAGCACCGTCACCGTCACGCCGTGTGGGCGTAGCTCCTCGTGCAGGGCCTCGCCGAACAGCAGCACATAGGACTTGCTGGCGCTGTAGGCCGCATAGGTGGGCGTGGCCTGGTAGCCACCGATCGACGCAACGAGCAGCATCCGGCCACGACCGCGCCTGGCCATGGCACCACCGAAGGCATGCGTCAGCTCGGTCAACGTGAGCATGTTCAGTTGAAGCATGTCCAGCGTGCGTTCCAGCGGCTGCGACAGGAACTCGCCAAACAGGCCGTAGCCGGCGTTGTTGATCAGGGTGTCGATGGCAATGCCGTCGGCGTCCAGCGTGGCCAGCAGCTCGGCGCCGGCACCCGGCCGGGCCAGGTCGGCCCCGATCACCTTGACCCGCACACCGTGTGCGCGTTCGAGCTCAGCGGCCAGCGCTTGCATCGGCTCTACCCGGCGTGCGGCCAGCACCAGATGGTGGCCCTGCGCCGCCAGCTCACGCGCAAAGTCGACACCCAGTCCACTGGAGGCGCCCGTGATCAGCGCCCAGGATGCGTTGGAAGACATTTCGTTCACCTCATTAAATGACCGTCGGTCAGCAATGGGGTGACTATAAATGACCGGTGGTCGATTAACAAGCGCTGCGTTCGTGAAGGACGCAGCGAATCGAGCTCCGTGCCCGCACGGCGACCGACAGCAATCGAACCCGGGCCCACTCGGCAACCTGGATCTCAGCGCACACGGTAGACCGCCGACAGTCGCAGCCCCAGCGTCGACAGCAGGTGCGCTGCGGCGCAGGCGGTCAGCAGGGGCGACAGGGAATCGGTCTGCGCCAGTTGCCCGGAGACCAGCAGCGTCAGCGGCATCGCCAGCTTGAACAGCGAGCCGGTCAGGCCCGACACGCGGCCGATGTGCTGGCTGGCCGTGCTCTCTTGCCGATAGCCCCAGACGCAGACATTGCCGACGACGGCGGCCAGGCTGTTGATGGCCAGGCCCGCGACCAGCAGCGGCAGGGCTTCGGCCCAGGCCAGGATCAGCATGCTCGCGGCTTCGACGGCCAGCGCCAGCGTCATCAGTGGACCCAGTCCGAAGTGCTGGCGCAGCCGGCTGCAGACCAGCCCGCCGAGCACCCCGCCC
>CALRVU010000158.1:0-7001 GCA_943371685.1 Bordetella parapertussis
TAAAAACGCGCACCAGCCCGTCGGTGCAAGCGGGAAGGGTGAAATCCAGCCTTTCACCCCAGGTCAGCACCACAGTCTTGCTCCGCAGCACGCTACTGTCCTGGACGCCCAAGGCGTCGGTGTAGCGGTATCGGCCGGTACTGCCGCTCGCAGGGTGAGCCAACTCTTGGAAGTGGCCGGGCACCATCACGGCAGGGCGAAGAATATCGATTGCGTCCTTCATGCCAATGGCGTTGCGTTTTGGGCGACTCGATGCGTTGTCCATCCACCCATTCAGCAGCAACAGGTCAACACCTTCAAGCATCGGCAGGACTGTGCTGCTGCTGTTGTCCCCTGTGTGCACGATGCGGTAACCCTCGGCCGTCACCACCTCATATATCGCCATGGGAACGTTGTGAAGACCCGCATAGGCTTTGACGGTGAGCTTGCCAACGCTTGTCACCTGCTCGGGATCGATCAGAAGCGTCGTGTTCTTGCGAGGCGTAGCGCCGCTGGGGTCGGGGTAGGGGATATTGGGGTAGACCACACTGCCGCCGCGGGCCTTGATCGCTGCCGGGATGCGCTCGGTTTCGTCGTAATGATCGTTGTGCTCATGGCTCACCAGCAAGACATCGATGCTGTCAAGGATGGACTGGGGGAGCTTTGCTGTCCAAGCCGGACTATTCCAACTACCCTTGCCCTCGACCAGATCGAATGCGAAGGTGCTAGTGGGTGTTTTTACGATGAAACCATGGTTGTACATGGCCCATACGCGAAAACCCGCCGGGACGGGCTCCGCCAATTCGGTGGCCACTCGAGCCATCCGTGCGACGTAGTAGTCCACTACATCGGTAGGGGTCGCCAAGGCCGCGTCGGTGGCCCACAGGATGTCGTCGTAGCTGGTGATGGCCGTGTTGCGGGCGCTGTTGCTGCCCGTTGCACTAGGGACATTGGAGTCCAGTGCCTGGTTGATGGGCGAGAAGGACGCTGGTACGACCGGAGTTGGGTTACTGACGGGCGGCGGGGTATCTGGAGTGGCTGAGCTGCCGCCACCGCCACAGGCGGACAGAACCAAGACCGTCATCACCAGAACACTGAGAACATGAACTGATCGGACAGACTTCGCGGTATCGAGGCTCAAGAGTTTCTCCGATTGATTCATGGCAGTTAAGGGATGTGCAGCCTGCGCCACCCCTGCAGCGCGATCAAACGCCACCACCTGAGTGCTTTCGTTGGCTCGATCGCAATTGGGCAAGGACCAAGCAATACCCATCGTCGTTGAATGTAGCTGTTGGGGGTTTCGGTGGTCAATCACGCTCTTGGAATGCATTCATTTGAGGCATCGGACCTTGCCGCCAGGCTCTGGCCGTTCGAAGCTGACCGCTCAATAAGCACAAGCCATACCATCTGGCGGGAGTGGAAAAGCCGACCTGGCCGTCAATTGCGCGCCATTCACTTCGAAGGTCGAGCGACCACTTCATCGCAACGAGTTCGCGTCCACCAAGTACGACATCGGATCGATGCTTGCAGTTTGAGCCGTCGTTGGTGGCTCCCACTTTGGAGTTCTCCACAGTCACCCTCAACACTGCGGACAAGGGACTGGCCTACCTTGTTGGCTATCGCCTGGCGCTGCGCGGTTGGATCGCCAGCATCCGGTTCGCACCGATATTCGGCGTAGAGATCTGACCCTCCGCAAGCGCTGCGAAGCAATCGTCAGACCACAGCCGCACCACCAGAGAGTCTGAATGGGTGCGTGGGCGGTTTGGTGCCTCGTTGGTTCATGCGCGCCGGCGCAACTTGTTTGGCAACCGAAGGCCCCTTTTGCCAACATTCAGCCGACCGTTGGCGCTCACGCCTGAGCGTGATGTGGCTGCATTCGCACTACGCCGCCTTCGCCTTGCCTCGCAAAGAGAAGCAATACCCAATGGTCACGGCCATCCCCAACAAGACGGCGGCGCACCCGCCCGCTACGGCGACTGGAATCGGCGCAAACGCCCACAGCCCGGCGTAGACGATCCCGCTCAGCACGAGCGACCACGCTGCAACTCGCCTGGCCTGACGGGCTCGGGAGCTGGGGACGAAAGTCTTGGGCAGTCGATTGCCAAACGACGCGATCATCAGCCCGGTCAAGCCGATGACCACCCGCGTGACGGTATCGCCGTCCACATAGCCCAACTTGCGCGCCCCACTGGCGACCAGCGCCACAACGACGATGCCGACTCCCCAGGCGAGGTCCGTGATCAGTTGCTTGTTCATCTTGCAGTCTCCTTCTTGGGTTTGGGCGGTGACGCAGCTGGGGCAAAGGAATGGACAAAGCCCAGCAATGCTTCTTCAAGCACCGAGAGCTTCAGGTGATAGATGACGGACTTTCCAGCCTTCTCGGCATGCACGAGGTCGGCCTCTTTCAGCACCGCGAAGTGCGCCGACATCGTCGGCTTCGAGACGTTGAACTGGTCGCTGAGTTCGCCAGCGCTCATGGGCCCTTGGCGCAGAAGCTGAAGAACGCTGCGACGGGTGGGGTCGGATAGGGCCTTGAACACCTTGCTCATGAAACGATGATTAGCCAATCATCGAAATAAGTCAAGCGCCCCGATGGATGGCCGGCCTACAGCGGCTCGTATCCAGATTCGGCCGGGCTCACGACCGACACGAAGACCAGGGCCTGCGTCCCCGTGTTGAGTACGCCGTGCACCGCACCGGTGGGAGCGACAACAACGTCACCGGCGGCGATGGGCACCGTCTGGCCGGTGGCATCGATCTGATACTCGCCAACGCCTGCCAGGATGGTCCAGGTGTCCTGGCCGCTGGGGTGCAGGTGCGGGCTGATGCGTTGGCCGGGCTTGACCGTCCAGGCCACGATGGCGGCATCTGCGGTGGCATGCACGACCGAGCGTATCGGCTCGCCATCGTTGGGCTGCAGGTACGTGGCGACCTGGAAAACGCGTGGCTGCGACATGATCGGCTCCTGATGGGTCGGGTCGGTCAAGCAAGCGCAGTGCCCAGCCCTTCGCCGTCAAGCACGCCTGGCTGCCGCCAGTTCGGCCTCGAGTTGCTGAATGCGCAGGTCGCGCGCCTCCAGCGCCTGCTGCACCTCCTCGGCTTCGAAACGCACGGGAATGTGCTGCGGGCAGTTCCAGTCGAAGGCTTCAACCCGGATGGTCATCTCGCGATGCGGCCGGCCGTTCGCATGGTGCTCGCGAACTGACAGCCGCCCCAGGAGCTTCAAGCGCCGCCTGTGCGCATAGTCGACGAGGATCAGCGCCACACGGTCGTTGTTCTCAAGGTTGCCCATGCTGATGAACTGCCGATTGCCCGGCAGGTCCACGAAAGACAAGGTCTTGGCGTCGACGACCTTCAAGAATCCCGGGTGTCCGCCACGGTGCTGCACATAGGGCCAGCCCGTCTCCGACACCGTGGCCATGTAGAAGCTCCGCTGGTCGGCAATGAACGCGGCCTCGTCGGCACCGATCTCGGCATGGCGGCTTCGACCTTCGGCGCCAAAGGCTTGGGCGTAATGCGCCCTGCTGCCGTCGCGAGACTGGGCCCGCTGGACGGCAGGGGTGAAGGCGATATCGGCGAAGGCATGGCTCATGGAAATCTCCTTTCCGGTTCAAGAAGCGGGCAGGAGGCCCGGCCCGGGGTCAGAACGTCTGCTTGATCAACTCGGCCACGCGCGCGGCGTCTTCCTCCAGCGCAAAGGGGCCGCCGTCCAGCAGCTCCACTCGCACTTCTTTCAAGTCGCGCCTGTAGGCCTCGGCACCGGGCACGCCAAAGAACGGGTCGCCACGCCCCCAGGCCACCAGGGTCTTGGGCTGGTGCTGGCGGAGGTAGGCCTGCCACACATCGAACAGCGGCACGTTGTTCCGGTAATCCTTGAACAAGGCCATCTGGCGTTCGGCGCTGCCGGGCCGATCCAGCAAGGCCTGATCGAGGACCCAGGCATCAGGATTCAGCCGATCGGGCTGGCGCGCGCCGGCGGTGTATTGCATCTGAGTGGTCTCGGCCAGCAGCATCTGCCGCGCGCCGGTTTCGTCGCCACGCTCCCACAGTGGCATGAAGACATTCGCCACCGCGGGCGTCAGACCCTCCAGATAGGCATTGGCGTTCTGGACGACCAGGCCGCGCACGCGCTCCGGATGCGCCGTCGCCAGGCGCAGGCCGATGGGGCCGCCGTAGTCCTGCATGTAGTAGATCGCGTCCGTCACCGACAGGTGGTCCAGCAGGCCTTGCACTTGCGCCGTCAGATTGTCAAAGGTGTAGTCAAACTGATCGACCGCCGGTGCGGCGGAATGTCCGAAGCCGATGTAGTCAGGTGCAATGACGCGGTAGCGGTCGGCCAGCAACGGGATGAGGTTGCGGAACATGTGCGACGACGACGGATATCCGTGCAGCAGCACGATCACGGGATCGGTCGGATCGCCGGCCGCGCGATAGAAGGTGCGCAGGCCGTTGATGTCGACGGTGTGGTGCTCGATGGGGGCGATGGTGGATGGTGTCATGGCGTTCTCCTTGGTTCGCGGCGGTCAGACGATCAGGCGGCCAGGGGCAGCGGCTCGACCACCGGGAAGTCGATCTCGGTCTGAGCCACTTCATTGACGTAGTTGGTGAAAGTGTTCAGGGCGACCGCCAGAAGGATGTCCAGTACCTGGGCGTCGCTGAAGCCGGCGTGGCGCACGGCCTGGACCTGCTCGCTGCTCACGTGCCCGCGTTCGCGCACCACGGCGGCGGCAAAGCGCACGGCGGCATCTGCCTTGGCATCGTTGGATGCGCCCTGGCGGTTGGCGGTGATCTCGGCATCGTCCAGCTGGGCGACGTTGCGGCCCAGGTAGGTATGGGCCGACAGGCAGTAGGCGCAGCCGTTGAGCTCGGCAACCGCCAGTGCGATGCGCTCACGGGTGGCGGCATCCAGGCCGCCTTGCGCCGAGGCCGCGCTCAACTGCAGGTAGCCCGTCAGCGCCGCTGGGCTGTTGGCAACCAGACGGAACAGGTTGGGCAGAACGCCCAGTTGCTTCTCCACGGCCTTCAGGGATGCGTGCGTGGAAGCCGGCGCGGCGGCCAGGTTGATGGGGGTGTGGATGCGGGTCATGCGGTACTCCAGAGGGTTGAGGTGAACGCGGGTTTGGCGTGGAATGAATTGTTTTTCACCCGCTCTGATTTGATAATCGGTCGCCGATGTGAATCACTTTCTTGAAATTTGGAATAGTTGAGCCTGACATGGACCGCTTGGAAGCCATCACCGCCTTCGTCGCCGTGGCCCGCAACGGCGGTTTCTCTGCCGCCGGCCGGGCCTTGGGCTTGCCGGTGGCCACCGTCAGCCGCAAGGTGGCCTTGCTGGAGGAAGCCCTGGGGGTGCGTCTGTTCGTCCGCACCACCCGGCACGTCGCGCTGACCGAGGGCGGCAAGCGCTACTTCGACGCCTGCAGCCGCGTCATCGATGACCTGCGTGACGCCGATGAGGACGTGACTGGCGAGTACCGTCAGCCCAAAGGCGATCTCGTGATCACGGCGCCTCTGGGCTTTGGCCAGCAGCACCTGCAACCCGTGGTGCAGGCGTTCCTGGTGGCGTACCCGCTGGTCAATGTCCACCTGCAATTGGCCGACCGCGTCGTGGCGCTGGTGGAAGAGCATGTGGACTGCGCGGTACGCATCGGCACGCTGGTCGACAGCGGCCTGGTAGCGCGCCGCCTGGGCGCCATCCGCATGGTGGTGTGCGCAGCCCCGGCCTATCTGGCGGCACGCGGCACACCCGAGGATCTGTCAGCGCTGAGCGAACATGACTGCATCAGCTGGACGGGGTCGGGCGCCCACAAGACCTGGACGCTGACGGTTCGGCAAGGCCACAAGGCGACCGACGAACAAGTGCCCGTCAAGGTGCGGATGGCCACCACCACACCCGCCTCGGCCCTGCAGGCTGCACTGGCCGGTCTCGGTCTGGTGCAAGCCACGACCTATCAAGTGGCGCCACACGTCGCCGAAGGGAGCCTGGTCCCGGTGCTGGCCGCCTACGACAGCGAACCTGTGCCGGTCAGCCTGGTCTACCCGGGCAAGCGCTTGATCCCGCTGAAGATGCGCACTTTCCTCGACTTTGCCGGCCCCAGGCTGGAGCAGCGATTGCTGCAGGTCGAGGAGGCGATCGCAGGGGCGGGGCGCTTGTTGCCCGAAGGATGGCGACCGGGCTAGGATTTCGCGGGCCGCCGCAAAAAATTTCGCGACCGGTGTCGATCGCGTGCGGACTCGCGCATCCAACATGCAGGAACGCGATGGTCGCGGTCCACCCCCACGTGCCGCCGTGCACAGGAGATGACCCATGAAATACATGTTGATGTTCTATGAAACCCCGGCTGAACTGGCCCAGCGCGACAACCCGGACACGGCGCCGGCCTACTGGGGCGCCTGGACGTCGTACATGGGCGCCATTTCCGCCAGCGGCGTCATGACCTCGGGCAACGGCCTGCAACCCCGCGAGCTGGCCACGACCCTGCGCGTGAAGGACGGCAAGCGGCAGGTGCAGGACGGACCTTTCGCCGACACGCGCGAGCACCTGGGTGGCTACGTCATCCTGAATGTCGATTCGATCGACCAGGCGCTTGAATGGGCGGCGCGAGCCCCATGCGCCGCCACCGGTGTCGAAGTCCGCCCAGTCATGACGCCGCCCGGCGCGCCGGCCTGAGCCATGCCAGACGTGCCGCCGCCCGGCTGGAGCCAGGCCGAAACCGCGGCGCGCGCGTCGTATGGCCGGCTGGTGGCGCACCTGGCCTGGCGCTGGCGTGATCTGGCTGCTGCCGAAGACGCGCTGTCGTCGGCCCTGCTCGCCGCGCTCGAACACTGGCCCCGAACGGGCGTGCCCGATGCACCGGACGCCTGGCTCCTGACGACGGCCCGGCGCGAGCTGCTGCAGGCGGCCCGCCACCGCCGGGTGGAGCAGGCGCCCGAGGCGCTGGCGGTGCTTGAGCCCGAGCTGGAGGCACCCGACAACCCCGATGTGCCAGACCCTCGCCTGCGGCTCATGTTCGTCTGCGCCC